>NZ_FRDN01000008.1:0-66095 GCF_900143285.1 Desulfitobacterium chlororespirans DSM 11544 | reverse complement strand
CTAACAGACTCACTTTTGTTTACTTTTCAAAATTTTTCTACCCAATAACCAAAGCCAAACCTACTACAATATCCATATTTAGACAATTTACCTCATATTTCGCGGTGCGAACCCCCCGGTATTTTCATGTTCACTACAGGTTCGCACCGGATGAGCAGCAAGAGGGTTGGGTTTCAGCTCGCCTTACTGGTTCTCAGGATCTCCACACCTTGAGCGGCGCTGCCTTCGATGATATGAGTGACTTCGTCCAATTTAGCAAAAATATTCTGGGAAAGTTCCTTTGTATGTAAAAATAACTCTCTGGCTAATTCCGGCTGCTTTTCTTTGACAGCCTCGATGACCTTACTGCCGCTGGTATGAAATTCGTCGTGGACCTGGTCGATAGCCTGCCAGGCATCTTCCAAAACCGTTCCGGAAACATCCATGGAGTGATAGAAATGACCAAAGGCGCATTTCTTCGAGTTGGTTTGCAAAGGATAGGTTGTCATTTCTTCCACGATTCTGTTCAGGTTTTTAATCCAGTTGGCATGAGCCGCCTTGGCCTTGCTGATATTCTCCAGGAGTTCCTGATTGGATACAGCATTTTTGCCGCCGTTCAGGGCGGTGATCATTTCTCTGACCAGGCCGCTGAGTTCGTCATCGATCCTGGCTATCTCTTTGGCGTTGTCGGCGCTTTGGGTCGCATCATCCTGAATCCTCTGGGTCATCAGGTTGAGCTTTTCGGCATCCTGGGTGGATGCCTCCATGGCCTGATTGATCTGACTGGCGGATTCCTTGATATGCCCCAGGGACTCGGTAATAAGATCAACATCACTGATCGTGTTCTTTAACATGGATACATTTTCAATGATGGTTTGAGATATCATATCCAATTTGGTGTGCATTTTAGCCGTGGAGTTCATGGTGTTTTCCATGCTGGACTGCCCGCTTACCGCCGCCTGTTGGATGTTATTGACAAAGGAGCGCATGTTCCCCAGGCTGGTTTTGGTGCTGTCCGCCAGCTTTCTCACTTCATCGGCTACCACAGCAAAGCCTTTTCCCGCTTCCCCGGCCCGGGCTGCCTCGATGGCTGCATTCAAGGCCAGCAGATTGGTCTGATTGGCGATATTCTCCACACCGTCCACAATCTCATTTACCTTGACCGCCATCTCCACCAGCACCTTGATCTGTTCGCTCATCAAGGCCGCATCTTTGGTAACATCATTTTTCAGCACATCGATTTCCTCAATCCGGGCGATGCTCTCGTCGTTTTTGAGGACAAGTGCCCGGGAGGATTCCTGAAGGCTGTTCATCACTTCGGAAGTATTGCTGATAGTGTCATTCACTTCACTCATACTGGCACTGATCTCTTCCACAATCGCCAGATTGGATTCGCTGATGGTTGACATCTCTCTGGCGAATTCAATCAATTTATGGGAAGAATGGGTCATCTCCACGTCAAAATTGCTTAAGGCCGAGGTAAGGCCAATCATTTTCTTGGAGCTTTTGGACATATGCTCTTCGCTGTCCAAGAGTTTCTCGAAAATCTTCACAAGATTTTGGTGAATGGGATACTGCACATCCGGAAGCTCAACTTCCAGCCCATTTAAGCGGTCTTCAACACTCTTAATAACACACAATGCTTCTTCACAAGGTGCTTTCTTAAAAAAATTCACTTGCGAACTCCCCTCCTTCAAATAATCCTTGCAACTTCTGAGTTAACTACGTCGATATTCACTTGATTAACCTTACATTCCAGGTTAAACAAAACAAATCAAAGCAAGGCTTGGACCCCTTACCATCATTCTATATCTATTGTTATTATGGACTGATGAAGGAATAATTTCAAATGGTATCCACACCGAAAATAAAATTTTACATCCTGCATACTTTCTTTAAAACAAAGTTAACTGGGCATCTTTCCTGGAGCACATTTTCCGTTCCGTAATGATGGCGTTCTGAGGAAGATCGCCAATCAAAACCGGTGACTTGGGATCATGGCAGGCCATATTGCTGCGAACAGTTTTAGATGAAGATGTCCCGTAACAGTAAAGGCAGCCATGGGGGCAGCTGTCATAAGTGCCGATCTCCACACTTTCCACACATCCGCAGGAGGGCCGCTGATTAGGGTCCTTTTTGACCTGGATTTTACACTTAAGGATCTTTTCAATCATACCTTGATCGATGCATGAGGCATGCTTAATTCCATATTGGCTCAACTCCACAGGCTCGCAGCAGGTAAAGAGGTCCAGCTGATGCTTCCGGGCAATGGCGGAAAAGCCCTCGGCAATTCGGCCCATGGCTGTTTCATCCGCTTCCTTTGCTTCCTGAGCTAAGGCCAGACTCATGGCTCTGCCCACTTTAGGGTACACATCCAAAAAGCTGAAAATGCAGCGGTGGGTGTAACCTGCCAGGGCTGCCGCCATGCGTCCAAATTCCCTCAAGTGATACTCAAGGTCCAGCTCCGGGGTCAGAATCACAGGATCATACCGCCATACCACCCGTTCCGGTCCCAGCATAGCACTCAGCTTCTGAAAGATGTTCAGCAGAGTTTCCTTAGGCGGCAGATTCTGCTCCAGGTCACGATCATAAGGGGTCAGGGTGAACTGAAAATAAAAAGGGTAGCCCAGAGCGGCGATCTCAGCCAACCTGGGAAGCATGGGGGATGGATTCTTGGTCCAGAAAACGAGACAATCCACGACCTGGGGGTTTAGCTCCACACGACTGTAACGGAAAGGATTCCTGGGATTGGGCACCAGAACACACCCTTCCTGCAGGCGGTTGAGCAGCCATTGGGAATAAAAGGCGGGGATATCCGTACGGCGGCTAGCACTGACGATCACTGGGTTTCCTCCTTCGAATTATTTGCGCTTCATCAGGCGAATCTGCTTTTTGGTTTCCTGATCCACCCGGTAGGATTCCGTGATCTTTTGCAGGGCTTTGTTATAGGTGAAGTCATCCAGATGATTATGCTGCAGATAAGGCAGGGTCTCTTCCGGCAGCTTGATATAGCAGATGGAAATGGCCCAGGCCACCGCCATTTTCACGTAATATCCTTCGTGCCGGATGCCGTCCAATCCTTCCAGCACGGCTGTGATATATTCTGGGTCAATATAATAGGCGAGCAGCATGACCACCCCAAAGCGGATGGCAAATTCCTGTTCCGAGCGCAGATAGGGCTGAAGAAAATCCCAAACCAGTTCCTTGTTTTCCTTCGTAAAATTCAGCCCATTGCAGAAGCTGTCACACACCGACCAATTATCGATCTTCGGCACAAATCCCTGAATATAAGCAAGCCTTTCTGGGACCGAACATTGAGCACAACCGATGACCATGCCCTGGAGCATGATTTCCTCAAAGGAATCCTCCCGGGCCGTCTTTAAGTATTCCTGCCAGTCCCTCTTGGTGATCTGCTTGGCCATTTTGCGCAAAAGAGGCAGGCGGACCCCTAAAATATTGCCGATATTCGGAAGCAGGCCCGAAGAAAACACCTGGTATTTTTCTTCCGCCAGTTCCTGCAATTGATTCTTGATTTCTGTTTGCATCGGACCACTCCTTTACTGAGGTGAATTTTGTTTTTCACTTTATTATGCCATACTTCCCCTCTCATCTCTAACTATAACCGGCCTTTTTAAAGCTGTCTTCCGATCTGGCATCATTTAATTTTTCCAGGGAGCCGGATCGGGAACCGTCTACCTGAAAAAGCGCAGAATTCTATTCCTTGCCCAGGCTGTTGTACACTGCCAGGGCATCGGTAATATTGTACTGCTCGGAATCATGATTCCCTTTGGCCCCGGCTGTGACCAGAATGTATTGCCCCTTACCCACTTGAGCGAAACTGGCGAGGCATAAACCCGCTTCATCGGTATATCCGGTCTTTCCCCCTAAAATTTCCCCTCCGGCAATCTTTGGGCTGCTCAGTGCTGAGAACATGGTGCTGTAAAAAGTTATGCCGCCGGGATGCTTATTGGTAGGCGGAGTGGAATAACGGGATGCAGTGAAAACTTCCCGGAACAGATCATTTTGCAGGGCATAACTGAGCAGAACCGCCAGATCCTTGACAGTTGTATAATGGTTTTCAGCATGAAGACCGGTGGCATTTTCAAAATGGGTATGATTCATGCCCAGAGCTGCCGCCTTTTGATTCATCAGGAGAGCGAATTTCCTCTCTGAACCGGCAATTCTCTCCGCAAGCCCGACACAGCTTTCCGCACCGCTGGGCAGCATAACACCGTATAACAGATCCATGGCGCTGACCTGCTCCTCCGGCTGAAAGCCTGTCATGCTGGCATTGGCTTGGTACAATCCCTGAAAGGTTGCTTGGGAAAGTTGAATTTTCTCCTGGAGATCAGGCAGATTTTCTATAGCCAGAATGGCTGTCATGATTTTGGTCAAAGAAGCCGGATAGATTTTTTCTTCACTGCCCTTTTCCATAAGAATCTTTTGATCCTTTAAGCGGACCAGAATAGCCTGAGAACTGTTCAGCCTGCCGACAGATACCGAAACAGCGGATTGAGTCTCCGGCTTCAACTGGGAAACTGCCCCTGTTCTATCCCCGGAGATTTTCTCTGCTGACTGCTGAGGTTCAGGGAGGTACTTATATCCCAAGACGGCTATAACAACCAGGAGCAGAAGTAACAACAGCATGGGGGGTTTTGATTTTCGCTTTTTTCTCCTTGGTCTTTGGGCCATAAAAACAACTCCTTATTTTGTGCTGATATTATTCAAGCACAGAACAAGGAGCCATATAGGAATTCCAGCTTATGAACTTCTTAAGATTTCCTTATGATGGAAGCTTTTTCTTTAAAGCGATGATGGCGTGGCTGATCAGCCCCAAGCCGATGCCGACGGTTATGCCCACGGCAGCTCCAATCAGGGTATCAATCCAACCGCCGGCCATGAACATTTCCCGCCCGCCGCTGCCGATAAACCCGGTCAGGGCGCCGATAGCAATGCCAAAGAACAGGAAGCCTGCGTAAAACAAACCCACGGCTTCATAATCGGCAGGATTCATATTGGCATAGTATTCGGCAAACCGCTCCTGCAAATCGCTTGACTTAGCTGTTTCACTGCGGAATCTGAGCTCCTCTTTGGCCTGCTTAAACGCATCCTGCTCGGAGTATCCTTCGGCAATCAAATCATTCATGTAATCGCTCATATAAAGAATCATATCGTTTTGCGCTTCCAGAGCTGTCGCCGAGCGGTTCTTCAGCTTGGCCAGCTTGGCTGTGACCTTGCTTTTCGTTTCACCGGTTTTGCGGCGCAGCTTCTCCAGATAAGTCATCTCCGCTTCTTCCAGGTAGTGCTGGGATTGCTCTTCGGCAAACCGGCGGATTTTTTCCCTGATCTCTTTACTGAAGCTCATTACTCTTGCCCCCATTATTTCTTAAAATATGAATACGCTCACTCAAGAAATCCCATCTTGCCCAATAGGCTGCCAGTTCTTCAATCCCCCGCTCGTTGAGCGTATAAAACTTTCGGGGGGGACCCATTTCCGAGGGCCTCCTGGTGATGTGAACCAGCTTGTTTTTCTCCAGCCGTAAGAGCAGCGCATACACGGTTGCCTCCGCAAGGTCTTTAAAACCCATGGCATGCAGTTGTTTGGCAATCTCATACCCGTATATTTCACCGCGGCTGATAATCTCCAGCACGATCCCATCCAAAACGCCTTTGAGCATCTCGCTTAGGTTATCCAGAATACTACCTCCCTGATCTTCAACAACATGGGTAATCTATAATGTTGACTACCGCTATATAATATCATAGAGTAGTAAGCTTGGCAAGTGTCCTCTTTTCTGCCTCGGTCCAAACAACCGGCCGAACATGACCCATCACGAATTAACTGTAAACAGCATAGTTTATGGAAGAAAAAGGTTTTTAAAGAGGTGGCCAGCCTTGCTTGAAGTCAGTGAACTCACGAAATCCTACCATGAAGTAAGAGGGGTTAAGAACCTTTCCTTTCAGGTGGAGTCAGGGACAGCTTTGGGATTTTTAGGACCGAACGGAGCCGGCAAAACCACCACAATCCGCCTGCTTATGGGGTTTATGAAACCCGACCTGGGCAGCGCCAGAATTTGGGGGCTGGATTGCTGGCGGGATCGGGCGGAATTAAAGCAAATCACCGGTTATCTGCCTGGAGAATTGCATTTTATGGAACAGTTTACCGGCCAGGAATTTCTGGATCTTATCGAAGGCATGCATGGAACACAGCAAACGATCAGAAAAAGACAAAAAGACCTGCTCCGCGCTCTCGATCTTGATCCGAAGCAGAGGATTCGCAAAATGTCCAAGGGCATGAAGCAAAAGTTGGGCATCATTGCCGCCTTAATGCTGGACGCTCCCGTTCTTATCTTGGATGAACCCAGCTCAGGGCTTGATCCTCTTATGCAGAAAACCTTTATCGAATTGATTCTTGAGGAAAAGAAACGGGAAAAAACCATTTTTATGTCTTCCCACCATTTCGCCGAGATCGAAAGAACCTGTGAGCGGGTGGGGATGATTCGGGATGGCGAGCTGCTGGCCATTCAGGATATAACCCTGCTCAAGCAGAAGGAGCGCCAAACCTTTGACATTGAGGTAAGCGGAGAAGAGGATGCCGAATTGCTCCGGCAAAGCGGCCTCACCCTTTACCCCTTGGATCATCTTAAATTTACTATCCAAGTCACCGGTGAACAGGAATTACTATGGAAAACCCTGGCCCAAATCCGGGTCAGGCGTTTTCAACAAGGCTCCCTGGAGCTGGAAGAAGCGTTTATGCACTATTACCACTCAAGCTTAAGGGGGGATAACACTTGAATCGGGCCTTATTTCGAGCCATGATGAAGCAAAACCGTAAAAAAGTTGCCAAACTCGCTGCCGGCATCGTCCTCTATGAAACCCTCTTAACCTGGGTCTACCCTGTGATTGCAGAGAATTCGGCCGTGACGCAGCTCACCGACTCCATACCCTCAGCTGTAAAAACCGTATTCGGAGTCGCCGAAGAGGCACGTGTGGATACCTTTGAAGCCTTTATCTCCGCCCAATTCCTGGCGCGGATTTGGGCCATGCTGATGTCTTTATACAATGTGGAAACAGCCAATGAACTGCTGGCCAAATTGGCCGATGACGGCTCTCTGGCCCTGCTCCTCTCCACTCCGGTTCCCCGGGGTGACTATCTGTTCACTCAGGCTCTGGTGCTTTTCAGCGGGAATGCCCTGCTGGTTTTGGCCACCCTGCTGGGACTGTGCTGTGGAGCCTACCGCTTTGGCATTACTATCGACAGCTGGCGCTATTGTCGTTTTGGGCTGCTCAGCCTGGCCTTTTATTCATTGATTGGCGCTTACAGCCTGTTTTTTTCCGCCCTGACCGCCCAGGAAGATCTGGCTCTCACTCTGGCGGCGGGAGCAACCTTAACCTTTTACGCCTTGGATGTGGCCGGAGGACTCAGTGAGCAGCATTCCTGGATTCGCAGGCTGTCTCTCTTTCAGTGTTACCAGCCCCAGGAGGTGCTTGAAGGGACTTCCGATCCGGCCAGGAAGATCATCGGGCTGACGGCCGGCTCTGTAATTCTTCTGCAGTTAGGGATCTATGCTTTTAATGAAAAGGATTTAGCCATTTGACTGCCCAGCTGACTCATGACCATTTCATAATATCGGCCTTGCTTTGCCATCAGACTCTGGTGGTTGCCGGATTCCAGGATCTGCCCCTCCCCGATCACCATGATGCGGTCCGCATCCCGGATCGTGGAAAGACGGTGGGCAATCAGAAAGCTGGTCCGGTTCTGCATCAGGCTGACCAGAGCTTTCTGGATATCTTTTTCCGTCTTGGTATCCACACTGCTGGTGGCTTCATCCAGGATCAGAATCGGGCTGTCGCAGAGCAGCGCCCGGGCGATGGAGATCAGCTGCTTTTGCCCCTGGCTCAGAGTATCATTGGCTGCGGAGACCCGGGTCCCATAACCTTGGGGAAGCTTAGCGATAAAGCCGTGGGCATGGGCGATTTGCGCCGCCCTGATCACCTCTTCCTCGGTGGCATCCTCTCTCCCGTAACGGATATTGTCCATGAGTGTGCCGCTGAAAAGGCTGGTATCCTGCAGTACAACCGAGAAGCAGCGGCGCAGGCTGGCCCGTTTGATCCGGGTAACCGGCACCCCGTCAATCCTGATCTCCCCGCTGTCCGCATCATAAAAGCGGGTTAAAAGATTGACGATGGTTGTTTTCCCGGCACCGGTTTCTCCCACCAAAGCAACGACCTCCCCCGGATTGACCTGAAAACTCACCTCTTTAAGAATCGGCTGGGTCTTATCATAAGAGAAGCTGACCTCGTCAAAGGCAACGGCACCGGCGGGATGTTCCATTTCCAGGGCATTCTCCTCATCTGCCCTTTCTTCCTCATAATCCAGAATTTCAAAAACCCTCTCCGCACCGGCCAAAGCCGATTGGATGGTATTAAACATACCGGCTACAGAATTAAGCGGGTGGGCAAATTGTTTGGAATAGGTTAAAAAGCTGACCACCGTTCCTACCGCCAGCCCCTGACTTAAGGTCAGGATTCCCCCGCAGATGGCCACAGCTGCAAAGACCAGATTATTGATCACATTCATCAAAGGCATTAAAGAGCCGGACCAAACCTGAGCTTTGTAGCTGCTTTCACGCAAGCCCTGGTTGATTTCCTGGAATTGCCGGAGCACCTCCTCCTGCCTGTTGAAGGCTTTCACCATTTTCAGGCCCAGGATATTTTCTTCGATAACTCCATTCAGGGCCCCGAGGCTTCTTTGCTGAGCCAAAAAATAAGCCCGGCTGCGGGTGGCAATGGTTTTGGTCAATAAGAAAACCAAAGGCACACAGAGCAGCACCACCAAGGTCAGGGGCACACTCAGACTGAGCATGACCGCCAGGGAACCGGCAAGGGTCAGGATGCTGGCGATGAGCTGGGTGGTGGTCTGGGCGATGGTGGAGCTGATATTATCCATATCATTGGTGATCCGGCTCATGGTATCCCCATGGGAGCGGGTATCATAAAAACCCAGAGGAAGTTTTTGCATTTTGGCAAAAAACTCCTGCCGCAGAGTATAGACCAGCTTCTGGGAGATCCGCAGCGTTATGGTCCCATTGAGCAGATTGAGCAGCAGATTGCCCAGATACAGGCTCAAAATAATCAGCAGCAGGGAAACCAGCCTGGCCGTATCCACACTCCGGTGGTCAATATGAAAAGTATTGAAGGTTTGACCCACATAATAGGGAATCGCCACCGCTACCAGAGAGGAAACCGCTGTGAGAAAAATCGCGGCGAAAATGCTCTTGGCCCAGCGCAGATAGATTTTGACAATCCGCCTCAGGGTCCCTTTGGTATTCTTGGGTTTGGCAGCCGGAACAAAACGGTTGCCGGCTCCCGGCCGATTGACAAGTGCGGGGGCTTTGGGTTGCTGAGTGCGAAATCCTCCTGCCATACCTTAAGCCTCCCTGCTGCTTTCCAGCTGAGTATGGTAAATATCCCGGTAAATAGTACAGTTCCTCATCAATTCCTCATGAGACCCCAAGCCCGCTTGCCGGCCATTCTCCATGACCAGAATCTGATCCGCAGACATGGCTGTTCCGCAGCGCTGGGTAATGATCAGGACAGTTTGCCGGTAGTCATTATGCTTAAGGTTTTCCCTTACCTTAGCTTCGGTCACCGCATCCAGGGCACTGGTGGCATCGTCCAGGATCAGGACCGGGGCTTTTTTCAAGATCGCCCGGGCCAGGGAAAGACGCTGTTTCTGGCCTCCGGACAGATTGACCCCTTCACTACCCAGGAGGCTGTCGTATCCGTCCGCCATCTGCCCGATAAAGTCGGCCTGGGCCTTTTCCGCCGCCTGCCTGAGCTCTTCCGGGGAGGCCTGCTTATCCCCCCAGCGGAGGTTTTCCGCTACCGTTCCGGAAAACAGCATAGGCTTCTGGGGAACTATAGCTATATTATGGCGGATTTCGTCAGCGCCCAGCTCTTGGATCGGGTAATCGTCCAGCATGATCCTACCCCTGTCCGCATCATAAAAGCGCAGCAGCAGCCAGGCAATGGTTGATTTGCCGCTGCCGGTGGGGCCGATAACGGCCAGGCTCCCGCCGGGATTGACGGTGAAGGAAAGTTCCCGGATGGCCGGGACTCCGCTGCCGTTAGGATAAGCAAAGGTAACCTTGTCAAAGGTGATCTTCCCCTGCAGCTTTCTCCCTGCCCCGCTGGGGGCAAAATCTTCGGTACAGTCCAGCACCTCCCCGATCCGCTCCATTGAAGCCTTGGTCCGCACGAACGTGGTAAAAACAGTGGTGATCATAATCAGAGAGGTCAGAATCTGGGCCATATAAATGGTAAAGGCCATCATATCACCAAGATCAGCCAAATCCAGCATAAACAAGCGGCTGCCCAAATAGATCACCGCGGCAGTTCCGGTCCCGACCACCAGCGTCAAAAAGGGAGAGATCACGGTAATCACCATCTGGGAGGAGATCCCCTTCTGCATGAGCTCCCGGTTGGCTTCAGCAAATTTTTCCCTCTCTTGATCATAGGTCCCGAAGGCTTTCACCAGCCGGATCCCGATCAAATATTCCTGGACCTTCAGATTGACCCGGTCCACAGCCTTTTGCAATTGATAAAAGCGGGGATAGCTGAACTTCATGCTGGAATAAATCAATAAGGAAACCACAGCTACTACCCCATAGATAATAAGGCTGAGCCGGAAATTCAGCCAGCTGGCCAGGATCACACTGCCGATACCGGTAAGGGGGGCCTTCAGGAAAATACGCATCATCCCATTGATGAACTGAATGATTTGGGAAGTATCATTGGTCATTCTGGTGATCAGGGACCCGCCGTCGATCTTATCTCCGCTCTGCTCGGCAAAGGAGATGATTTTCCCAAATAAATCTGCCCGCAAATCCCCGCCCATCCTTTGCGAAACATAGCTGGACAGATTGCTTCTGGTTACAGCAAAACAGGCCCCCAGCAGTGTTACAGCCAGCATCAAGGCCCCCCAGTAATAGACCTCGGCCAGGGAGCCCTTTTCGATTCCACGGTTGATAATGCGGGCCATCAGGGTAGGCCCCAGCAAATCACAGACTGCTTCCAGAGTCACACAGAAGACCGCAATCAAAAAGGGGATTTTATATTTTCCTAAATATTTATAGTAAAGCGTCATTCTTCAACATCCTTAGCTTTTTCCTTTGCTTTGCTCCTTGCCCCCATCAAATTTGTCCCCACAACACCGGTGATAATCATTATGCCGCCAATGACATGATAGAAATGAAAGGCTTCCTGTAAAAATAAAATGCCTGCGAGGATGGTGATAAGGGTGGCAACATTGCTGAATACACTCATTTTATCAGCTTCTATCTTGGATAAAACAAAGTTGGCTAGAAAGGAGGTTATCAGGGAGGACAATATTCCCAAATACAAAATAGCTGCTACAAATTGCCAGTGGAGAAAGGGTTGAAAAAACTCACCCACTGTTCCTGCGAGCACACGACTGCCAATCGCCAAACTATTAAAGGCGATAAAACCAAACAAGGTCATGATATAAGTCAGGGTCAATAAGGAATAGCGTTGGGTAAGCTTGCGTGCCAAAACATTATACAAAGCATTCGTAAAAGCGGAAAGAATAATAAGGACACTTCCTACTATATTTGCTGTTTCCGATTCTGCTCCACTCATGGTAAGCAAATAAATAACACCGGATACTGATAAAAATACCGAAATCAGCTGTCCCCGGCCAGCCTTTTCTTTCAAAATGAAGACAGCTAACAGCAAAGTAAAAATAGGAACGGTGGATTGGATGATTCCGGCTTCTGAAGAGGTGGTTCGGGCCAAGCCAAAAATTTGGAAGCCGAAAAACAAAATAGGATACAAGGTCGCCAAAGGCGCAATTTGGGCAACATCATGCCAACCTATGTTCACCTTGTGTTTAGTAAAAAGGATAAAAAATGTTGCTGCCAAAAAGGCAACGGTAAAGCGATGGGCTAAAGTATCTAAAGGTGTCGCTACTGCCAAAGTCAATTTAACAAACATAAAGGATAGTCCGATAATGAAGGCATAGACTATCGCCGCCAGATAAGCCGTTCTTTTTTCAGCCATGGTGATAACTCTTCCTTTCCGCTGTGCTATGCTGCAACCCCGCGCCAAAACTCACGGTTTTCTTGCCCTTAAAAATAAGAACTGAGGTTTATGGGTCAATCTCCGGTAGGCATCCGGTTGTGCTGACTTAAATTCCTCGGTGGGCATGGGTTCCAATACTTTTTCAATCAGGAACCCGGCCTCAAGTACCGCCGAAAGAATTTGGCTCAAGGGCCTTCGGTAAAACTGTACCTTTACTTTCCCATTTTGGGTCTCCCATTCATCATCCAGCAATTCCGTCAGAAAATAATTATCTCTTTGGAAGAGCGTAAAGTCCATAAAGGGATGATGGACGGAGAAGATGAGCCGGCCACCTTCAGCTAGTATCCGGTGGAATTCACTCATCACCAGGGTCCAGTCTTTCAAATAATGGAGAGCCAGGGAAGAAAGGACGATATCATAGGACTCATTCGCCATAAAATCAAGGGGCTCATTCAGATCGGCTCTGATAATTTCCGCCCGCTCCCCCACCCGCTTGCGGGTCATTTCGATCATCCCGGCACTAAAATCCACAGCTGTTACTTCTGCGCCTTTTTCCAACAGCCACTGGGTATACCACCCGGCAGCGCAGCCCGCATCCAAAACCCTTTTGCCAGCTACCTCCGGCAGCAGGGACAGAGTGGCCGGCCTTTCATAATAGGCGTTAAAAGGCTTCCGGTCCACATAGCTGAAGTAATATTCCGCCATTTCCTCATAAGAATTCAGGGATACGGAGTCCTCATGTATTTTCACATCTGCTCAAACCCTTCATCGTTTATCATCTACCTAGTTAAGATTCTTTAGCCATGGATTCAATTCCTCCATGGCCTCCTAAAAAGGGACAACCAAAAACGCCGGCTGGGCAGCCGGCGCTTCATAAAGAGGCCTATTCCTGATTATCACTCATGCAAATAAGTATTCACCCGATCCTGAATCAGCTTGGCGGTCATCTCCGCACTTTTCTGTCCGGTGAAGAAAGCCGCCGTCTCTTCCTGAACAATGGCCAGGATCTTTTGATTGGCACCGTTATAAACATTAGCCTTGGTCAGCAGGCTTTCTACAAAATCTATATCTTCCTGAGCCAGGGGCTGCAGGGTTATATTCTGAGCCTGGCTCTCACCTGCCGATTTCATCATGATCTTCGCTCCGCCCTTCTGGGCGATATCGTTAGCCTGGCGAATCATTTCGGGAACAACGCTTTTATTGATAGGCATTCCCAAAAACATGGACTGACTCATCATCTCATCGGATACCAAAAGCTTGAGGAATTCCCAAGCCAGCTCCTGGTTGACGGAGTTACTGTTGATCCCGTATAGCGCATCGGTGGAAAAGGTGAGGTTGCCGCCGTTGCCGGGTGGTTTCAACAGCTGCACTTCCCCGCCCATCGATGCCTTAAGTGTTTGCAGATTAATCAGCCCTTTAAGAGAAGTTATATTGAACACAAGGTTGCCCCTGGCTGCCAGCTCCATGGCCTTATTCTGATTGGGCTCCGTGTTAAGCAGGTTATGATCAATCAGGTATTGGCATAGATTCAGGAGATCCAGAAAATCCTGACCGTCAAAATAAGCCTCCCTTTTCTCCCTATCCACCAGTTTACTGAAATTTTCCCGGACTAAAGCGGTGATCAGCATGGTTTCATTCATACCGGCCAAGGCATAAATCTCCCCGTCGTCTCCCCCGTTCCTCTCTTGAATGACTTTTTCCGCTGCCTGTACAAAATCCTGCCAGTTCCAGGTGCCGTCCTCAATCTCCACCTGGGCATCCGCCAGTAAAGATTTGTCGGTGGCCATCATATCAACACTGAAGCCGACGGGCAATCCATAGAGGCTGCCCTTATATTTCAGAGCCTCCAGTATGTTTCTATAGTATTTGCTCAGGTCGAAATCCGGGTCCGACTCCATCAACTGACCGATATCGGTGAGCAGGTTCTTATCGGCATAAGTCTCATAGGGCAGATAGTTTAAAAGCATAATATCGCTGCCCTGCCCGGTCATGAGCTGGGCATTCATAGCCGTCAGGTATTTTTCGATATCGGCGGGGTCCTCATTCCGGAGGGCCATTCCTTGATTCTTGCCCCCGGAAGGAGCCGACAGCGGATTGGAAGTGTATTCCTCGACTTTAACCGTCACCCCCGGATGGAGTTCCTCAAATTTCTGCACAGCGGCATCCAGGTACATGCCCTTGGTCACCACTGAAATGGTCAGGGTATTGCTGTCCCCGGCAGCTCCGCTGACTTGTGAATTGCCGCAGCCAACCGCAAATATTCCCAGCAAGAGGACCAGCCCCAGGCTCAAAAGGAGATAAACTCTTTGTTTACTCAGTTTGCACGAAATAGTATTGTTCATCTTCCCCACTCCTTTATATAAAATCCGACGATAATTTTCCTGAACTATCATTTGTCTGAACTACTATTTACTTAAACTATCATTTGCCTAAACTATCATTTATCTAAACTGTCATTTACCTAAACTATCAGTTGCCTGAACTGTCATTTGCTTGAACGATAATTTACATAAGCCGGCTATCCATTTGATCTCTGGATACGCAGTGTTCCTGTCCCTCTGCTTCCATATTCACCCCGCTTTCCGGAGCAAAGAAATGGGCTTGGGCCATATTAAAAACGATCTCCACTTCCTGCCCTGCCTCTCCCCGGTATTCCGGCTGGGCTCTGACCACAACCTCCTTCCCCTGAACCGTGACATAATGATAGTTCTCCGCTCCCCGCAGTTCGGTAAATTCCAGCCTTCCCCGCACCAAAGGCAGCTCCGGCGGGCAGGCCGGAAACTTCCCCTCCAGGGGGCGCAAGGCAAGGTGTTCGGCTCTGATGCCCAGAATTGCTTGCCTGCCCGATCGGCAGCCTTTTTCCCGGAGGCCCGCTCCCCGGGCAGAGGGAACCGGCAGGAGAAAATCCCCCAGACCGGCACAGAGGCCGTTCTTCTGTTCCTTAAGCAAAACTTCGAGGACATTCATCCTGGGATTGCCGATGAAACCGGCGGCAAACAGATTAGCCGGGTGGTTATAGATGCGCTGGGGGCTGTCCACCTGCTGAACCAAGCCCTCTTTCATCACCACGATCCGGGTGCCCATGGTCATGGCCTCCGTTTGATCATGGGTCACATAGATAAAGGTTGTGGCCAGCTTTTTATGGAGCCTGGCGATCTCTATGCGCATTTGGGTTCTTAACTGGGCATCCAGATTGGACAGGGGTTCATCCATTAAAAACACCTGAGGCTTTCTCACCATAGCCCGCCCCAGGGCAACCCTCTGCCGCTGCCCGCCGGAAAGCTCTTTGGGTTTGCGCCTCAGCAGCTCCTCCAGGTCAAGAATGCGGGCGGCTTCCAACACGTTTTGCCTGATCTCTCCTTTGGGCATTTTCCTTAATTTAAGCCCGAAAGCCATATTGTCGTAGACCGACAGATGGGGATAAAGAGCATAATTCTGAAAAACCATGGCGATATCCCGGTCTTTGGGAGGGACATCATTGACCAGTTTGTCTCCGATATAGAGTTCCCCGGCAGAAATATCCTCAAGGCCGGCGATCATTCTCAGAGTTGTTGTTTTGCCGCAACCGGAAGGGCCTACCAAAACCAGGAATTCTTTGTCCTGAATCTCCAGGGAAAGATTCCTGACGGCGGTGACCTGGCCGGGATAGGTTTTCGATATGTTTTTGAGCAGCAGTCCTGCCATTCTTTGCTCAGCTCCTTAGTTTTTATGGGCGTTCATGTCGCAGAGGGCGCCGGCAGATGATGAAAAAGCTTTTGCGCGGGTCGTGTAGCTTTACGCACAACGCTCTCTCCATAGCTCCAGGGCTGGTGAACTCGCTTTCTTAACAGCTCCGCCAAACCCCGCTGCTTTCTGCAAGTCAACCGTGACTGCGCAACGTTAAGAAAGCTTCATTAACCCGACCGCCCCTCCGCTAAATCCGTTCGCACTTGTACGTAAAGCTACGCTCACAGGTCTTTTTTACAGTTTAAAGGCAGACCCGGCATCCTTAAGCCCTGCGACCAGAAATACGGCGGCAAATACCAGAAAGATGCCCTTGCCGTCGATGGCCAATGGCATTCCTGCCGCCAGAAGAATTCCCGTGCCCAGGAGCAAGGCGCTGATCAGGCAGGTACAGAAAAACAGTTCCGTCTTCCAGGCACCTTTCTCCGGGATATTTAACGGGATACTTAACCGGTAAAACCCCCAACCCAGGAGGGGCCAGCCCAGCACCAGGTTTAGCAGCAGATTCCAGTTCTGGATCCCCTGGAGGAAATACAGGTGGACTTCTCCAGGAAGGACCCCATACCCGCCGCCTTGGAAAGACGCTTTGAGCCGGTTTTCCAGCAGGTCGGCCCAGAAAGAAAGATCGATCAGTTCCTGGGGTATGTTTTCCGGCGCTATATAGAGGGGGAAGCGGATCAAAAACCAAAGGGCCAGCATGCCTCCCAAAGGAAGCACTACTTTGACCAGGCCGTAAAAAAGCCTGCCCCCGTCCTTCCTGAAGATCTCTCCCCAGTATTTCTCCCTGAGCCGGGAACCCAGGAAATCATAAACCTGTCGGACATTTTTCCTGAGCAGGCTGAAAAGCAAGCCCAGCACCACCACTCCCGCCAGGAAATTGCGCAGGTGGTTTTTTTGATTCAGGAGCAGGAACTCCATCGTGTAATCGGTAATCCGGAAAGCTCCGGGGTCCTGACCGACTGCTGTCAAAGCCTCTTCCAGCAAGGCGGTATTAGAGCCGGTGGTGCCGCTGTCCCTGGTTTCCGCTTCCAGAAAGGTTATGGCGGAACCTTCCTGCAATTCCAGGAGCTTGGTTATGGGAATATAGACCGTACCTGTTTCCCGGGCCGCTAAACTGCCGGTCAGGGAATTATCAGTGCCGGTTACCCCGATGATGGTAAACTTTCGTTCATACAGCTCGATCTCCAGCCCGGTTACCTGGTAATTTCCGAAAAGACTGCGGGCCAGCTGCTCATCGATGACGGCCACTTGTTGGTTTTCATGGCCGGGAGTCAGGAAACTGCCCGCTATAAGATTGATAGTGTGAAATTGCCGGTAACGGTCATTGACACCCAGCACCTGAGCCGGACTCCGGTTATCCCCGTATACGGCCGTGGCAGATGCCTCCGTGCCGTAAGCCAGATCATGGCCGTTCAGATAGTATTGGGCAAGCTGGCCTATCTTTTCTAAAGAAAAGGGTCCGCTCCCCACCGGGCCGGCATCTTCCTGCCGGACAGCGGTGATTTTATGGGTTTGGTGCAGGCCGTAAATTCCCGTCATCTGAGCGGAAAGTGACTCTCCCAGAACAGAACTTACGGTCAGCAGTAAAATTCCCAGAGCCAGCATCAGACAGGCAGCTTTAGGGGATTGGGGCCGGCTCGGCTGTGTATTGCCCGGTTTCAATTGGCTGCCTCCTTCAACACTTTATCGCCATCCGCCAGGGGCTTATTGCTCTGGATGATGACTTCGTCCCCAATCATATTGGTAAGAGCTGATTTTTCATTGTCCCTGTCTTCCACATTGACATCCAGTCTTTGCACATAGTTTTCCATACCCAGGGGACCCTTGCGGGATTTCAAGACATAGACAAAAGAGCCTTCGCTGTCCGTATAGATGGCGCTGTTGGGCACCAGGGCCGGGTAGGGCTTGGTTTTTTTGCTGAGATATATTTCTCCCTTTTCACCCCCGGCTAGGCCCTCCCCGGTCAGGTCAATCCATACATCCTTTTGTTCTCCCGGACGCTGACTGTTGTCCGTGATTCTTTCAATTTTACCCTCGGTCTTTTTATCCAGGGAGTAGATATTGACACTGACCGTATCCCCAGGCTGGGCATACTCGGCCAGCTCCCCGGCAACGGGGACAACCAGCCGGAATCCCTGACCGGTATCCGCTAAACGAAAAAGAGGCTGGGTGCTATTGACCGTCGAACCCGCGGCGAAATTCAACTCGGTAATGATGCCGTCGGCGGAAGCCGTATATACCCCACCGTTGGCCATCTGTTCAGCCAGGCTCTGCACTTTCCGCTCCTGCATGGTCAGATTAAGCCGGGTAGTGTCACAGTTTCTTGCGGCCTCAGCCAGAGCTTTTTCGGCATTGAGCAGATTGATCTCCGCTTCCGCCCCATTTTCAACGAGAGCTTTGATGTTTTCATAATCCCGTTGTTTTTGTTCCAGGGCATCTTCGGCCCCTGCCAGAGAGAGTTCCAAAAGCTGGCAGCGGGTTTGTTCGTCCAGATAACTATCCTGAAGGCTGCGGATGTCGAGACTGAGGATGGTCTGGCCTTTGCTCACTCTGTCTCCCCGTTCCACCAGGACCTCCTTAACAGGCAGATTGGCCTTTGCATATTCCTCCCATACCTGCTTGACCTCCACCGTCCCTTCCCCAAATATTTCCTTGATCAGGACTCCATTGGCCGGCCGTTCCGCTTCCACTTTGGGCAAGGTAAAGTGAAGCAGGGTATTGGAGAAAAAGGTCAAAACTATCATCATCATGAAAAACATCAGACTCAGGCGGCCGATGGTCTGTTTTTTTCCTCCCTCATGAGGCGGGATAAAATCCGCCGGTTCTTCCTTGGGCATTTTCCGTCTCCCTTCTGTCTTTCTTTCCTTCTTTCCTGGTAAACTGCGGTAAGCTGCCTGGCCGGGTCAGCCCTTAATCCCCGAAAGCCGGATTCCTTCCAGCAGGTATCGCTCGGCATAAAGGAAATTCAAAAGCATGGGCATCATATAAAGAGCTGAGGCGGCAAAGGCCAGCCCCTTTTCTCCGTCGACGATCTTGGCGAGATAGAGAGAAAGTGGCTGCCGGGTCGCATCCTGCAGGAAGATCAGGGGCTGTTCCACCATATTCCAGTTATCGATGAAGACCAGAATGGCCATGGCGGCTATCCCCGCCCTGGACATGGGCACAATGATTTTCAGAAAGATCTGAAACGGGCTGGCTCCGTCCACTTTGGCCGCTTCCAGATAGGAATCCGGTATCTGCTCCATATACTGCTTGAGGAGAAATACGCCAAAGGTGCTGAAAATACCGGGAAAGATAATGGATAAAGGGTTATTGAGCAGGCCCAGCCGGCCGGCGATGATATAATTGGGCACCAGGGTTACCTGAAAAGGCATGAGCATCACGACGATATACAAAAAGAACAGCACATTCCTCCCCCTGAACTTCATTTTGGCGAAGGCATAAGCGGCCAGAGTGGCCACAAGGGTCTGCCCGATGACGATGGGGAAGGTAAGCAGCACCGAATTCCAGAACATAAAGAGGAACTGGGTCTTTTCCAGCAGCACGCTGTAATACTGCTTGAGGGTCACCAGCTCCGGGATAAGCTCAAACCGGGCAAAAGGACTTGCCCCACTGTCCTGGTAACTGTTCAGACTCTTATCCGTGACCGGGCCATAATTCGTAGTGATTTCCTGTTCACTCATAAAAGAATTGGTAAGGGTCACCCCTAAGGGAAACAGGAAAAAAGCGGCCAGGATCAGCAGAATCATGAAGTAAACTAATTTATGGAGAGAATGCTTTCCTGAATTGGCCAGTTTTGCCTGTGATAACATCCCTCTCCCTCCTTTCTTATGTTTTTCGGAACCCGGACCCTGCGGGCGGCGGTTTCAGCTTCTAATTGATCAGCCGGCTGATCTTCCGCTCCACAATGAACAAGAGCAGCACCGCGGCTACAATAAAGGCCGCCATGATAAAAGCCGCACTGGTCAGCTTCTGGTAGTCCAGGGCCGTAAACATATTGTTCATGTAATGCTGCAGCATATAAATGCTGCTATGGGGATATTCCCCGGCCATGAGATAAGTCTCCCGGAAAACTTTGAAGGAATTGATGGTGGAGATGACAAACACAAAAAAAGCCGTGGGAGTCAGATAAATCAGGGTTATCCGGAAAAATTCCTGCAGGCGTCCGGCTCCGTCGATCCTGGCCGCCTCGTAATATTCAACCGGTATGCTCTGCAAACCGGCCAGGAACAAAACCATGCTGTAACCGGTATTTTTCCAAAGATAGACTACCAGGATGGCGGCTCTGGCCCATTCACTCTTCAGCCAATCCACAGGCTGGAGATTCAGGGCATGAAGGAAGGCGTTCAGGACACCATTGATATCAAAGAAAGCCTGCCAGACCAAAACCACCGAGGCTACGGGAATGACCAGCGGGGTGATGAAGAGTGTGCGAAAAAAATTGCTGCCCTGAATCTTCTTGTTTAAGAGCAAGGCCACTCCCAGAGAGAAAAGCATATTCAGCGGAACGCAGACCAGCGTAAATTTGCCCGTATTGGCCAAGGCCGTCAGAAAACTCGGGTTCTTTAACAAGTCTGAGTAATTGCGCAGCCCAACGAAGTTTCCGTGCAGGGGGCTGTCGACCAGAGAATAGAAAAAACCGTCCATGAAGGGCAGCAGATAAAAAAGAGCAAACCCGATCAGGCTGGGCCCCAGAAAGAGCCAGGGCAAAAGGTTTATTTTCTTGCCGGAGATCTTTGACCATTTCATTTTTGTTTCACCTGCCTCTGCACCGTCCACTTTATCTTAAGGAACGATTTAGGCGGCACCGTGGAGCAAATATGGCGGTTTGATGGCATTTTGAGGGTAGTTTGATGACAAAGCCTTCTTTTGTATTTCCGGCAGCCAGGCATATGGTAAACTATCTACGGAGGGGAAAATAAACTCTTAAGGTGGCTAGCGATGAAAAAGACAATATTGATTGTGGAAGACGAGCCCCGGATGCAGACTATTATTGCCGATTACCTCGAGGACGAAGGCTATAAGACCCTGGCTGCCGCCAATGGAGTTGAGGCCCTGGAGCTTTTTAAGAGCAGGCAGGTCGATCTGATTCTTCTCGATATCATGATGCCCAAGCTGGACGGGCTGTCCGTCTGCCGGACGATCCGCAAGCAGGATTCCCGGGTGCTCATTATCATGCTTACGGCCAAATCGGCGGAAAACGACAAGCTTTTGGGTTATGAATACGGAGCCGACGACTACATTACCAAGCCTTTCAGCCTTAAAGTCCTGGTGGCAAAAATAAACGCCCTTTTAAAAAGGGCGGATGCCGGCGCTCAGGAAGCACCGGAGATCTATGAAATTGGCCGCCTGGCCATCAACCAACTGTCCCATACCGTTACCCTGGCCGGAGAACCCATCGAACTGACTCCCAAAGAATTTGAACTGCTGGTTTGTCTGGTCAGGAATAAGCAAAGGGTGCTTACCCGGGAAATGATGATGAACCTGGTTTGGGGATATGAATATTACGGCGATTTGCGCAACGTGGACTCCCATATCAAAAGGCTCCGGCAAAAATTAAAAAGCGAGGGGCGGCTCATCACCACCGTCAGGGGCAGCGGCTATAAACTGGAGGCCGGTCAATGAAACAGAAAAAGAAAAGCATTACCTTTAAACTGTTTATCATCACCTCCCTGTTTTTTATTTTCTTCACCAGCCTGACCATGCTGCTGCAGACCGTTTTTATCGAGAACTTTTACCTGAGCAAAAAAACCAAAGATTTTGAAGCCAATTTCCAGCAATTCAGCAGCACCTACAGCCGGCTGGCCGAAAACAGCACCGATTCCTCGGAATTATTAAGCGAATTCCAGGATAAAAACAACGCCAGCACCGCGGTCATCAGCCTCGCGAGTTCCACCCTGCGTATTTTTGAGGATAAACGGCAAATGCTGCTCAAGATTGCCAAAAAGCCTTCCTCCGCTGCCAACCCCACGTCGGAAATCGTCGATAATATCATTACCTACAATATGGACAGCAAAATGAAAATGCTGATCAACGGGATGCAGCGGTGGTCCTCAGACCCCTTGGCAGTGGCTATGGTTCTGGATGAAGGCAGACATATCGTCTATCATTCCGGTGTAAAGATTGACGGTCAAAACAGCCTGGTGGGGATTGCCCCCATTGTCGTCGGCGGCGAAGTGACCGGTATTCTGACCGCTGCCGCTTCATTGCAGCCCATCGGGGAGGCGGCGGCAGTTATCCGGCAATTTTATGTTTACTTCTATATGATTGCCTTAGTCTTGATTTTCGCCCTCTCCCTCATCTACTCTAAAATTATCGCCAAACCCCTGGTCACCCTGAATAAAACAGCTTTAAAATTATCCGAACTGGATTTTTCCGCCAAGTGCCCGGTCAACTCCCAGGATGAAATCGGCAGCCTGTCCGCCACTTTGAATTTTCTCTCAGCAAAACTGGATTCTTCCATATCGGAATTAAAGGCAGCCAATGAGAAATTAAGAGAAGACATTGAGAACGAGAAAAAGCTGGACCTGATGAAAAATGAATTTATCGCCGGAGTATCTCACGAATTGAAAACCCCGATTTCCCTGATCAACAGCTATGCCGAAGGGATTAAAGACAATATCACCAATGGGACCAAACGGGAATATTATGCCCATATCATCATGGATGAAAGCAAAAAAATGGCCTCCCTGGTGGAGGACATGCTGGATCTCTCTCAGCTGGAGTCCGGCAGCTTTAAACTTAAGGTTGAGGACTTTTCCCTGACCGGCTTATTAAACAGTATTGCAGAGAGATATAGCGTCAATACCCGGACTAATGAGAAAACACTGGCTCTACAGCTCCCTCCCCACGATCTGGAAGTCAGAGCCGATATGTTCCGCATTGAGCAAGTCCTGACCAATCTTGTGAATAACGCTCTCAAATACACGCCCCCCGGCGGGACCATCAGCATTTCCGCCCACGATGAAGGAGATAGCATAACTATCGAAGTGGAGAATCCCGGGGAGCCCATCCCGGAAGCCGAACTGCCCCATATCTGGAGTAAATTTTACCGGATTGAGAAATCCCGGAATAAGGAGCTTGGCGGTACAGGCTTGGGGCTTTCCATTGTCAAGGAGATCCTTGACCGCCATGGCAGCGCCTATGGGGCCCACAACACAGCTTATGGGGTTAAGTTCTTCTTTACCTTAGCAAAATAAAAAGGCCCAGCCGAAAGCTGGGAAAGCAGGCAATGTTCATCATTCCAAAATATCATCATTCTAATAAGAGCTTAAGCATTTTTTGCGGATGATTTAAAAAAGCGCGGGTTATCTGGTAATGCTCGGTTTCCTGATAAGCGACCTGCTCAATGTCGTCGCCTATTTGATAAATCAGCGCATCCGGATAGGCCATGATGATCGGGGAGTGGGTGGCAATAATAAACTGGGCCCCCTCCCCCACTAATTCATGCATCCTGCTGAGCATGGACATCTGCCGGGATGGGGATAGGGCCGCCTCAGGTTCATCCAGAATATAAACGCCGTCGCCGCTGAACCGGTTAAGAAAGACAGCGAAAAATGATTCGCCATGGGATTGCTCATGCAAAGAACGTCCCCCGTAAGAATTGATTAAAGGCGGCCCGAAAGCCATTTCCGAATCCAGATCATCAATATTCGAGGCGAAATTGTAGAAACTCTCCGCCCGCAGGAAAAAACCGTTCCGAGGGGTTCTCGTCCCTTTAACGACCTTCACATAATCGCTCAAATCCGAATGAGTTCTTCGGGAGGAAAAATTAAAGTTCTTGGTTCCTCCCTCAGCATTGAAACCATAGGCCACAGCGATGGCTTCCAAAATGGTTGACTTTCCGGAACCATTCTCACCGACAATAAAAGTCACTTTAGGATGCAGCGCTAAGGTGTCCAGATTCCTTACCGCCGGCAAATGAAAAGGATACTGTGAAAACGACGGAACCCGGCTCCGCTCCAATTCAATATACCTGATGTAGGGATTTAGGTTTTTTGATTCCATGACTAAACCACCTGCTAACCGGCAGAAATGCCTCTCTTCCTCATAAAAACACCCCGGCCAGCTCTATCTTTAACCCACTGAAACAGGCCGATTCAGCATATTCATGAGCCCCCTTCTGGAAGGCCCTGATGTCGGTGATTTCCTGCTGCTCCAGAACATAGACGTTGATCAGCTTATTTTTCGGATCAACCATCCAGTACTCCTTGACACCGCATTGCCGGTAAAGCTCCAGCTTTTTAATAATATCCTTGCTTCTGGTGGACATGGAAAGAACTTCAACCACCAGGGCGGGAACTCCTTTGTACTTCCCTTTTTTGTCCATGTTATCCGGGTCACAGATAATGACGATATCCGGCTGAACCACACAGATGTTATCTTCCGCCTTAAAAAAGGTCACGTCAAAAGGAGAAGTGAGAGGAATGCACTTTTTGTTCTTAAACCAGATATAGAAGGTACCTATTATTTCGCGAACGGCATATTGATGTCCGTAAGAAGGAGACGCCAGATTATAGATAACGCCGTCGATCAGCTCAAACCGCTGGTCGGAAGACTCCACCAGTTCCAGAAACTCTTCATAAGTCACCCTTCCCCCACGGGTTTGATACTCGGCGGCCTCCTCCGCCACCAGGTTTTTATGAGGATCATCACAGGGCAGGATTCTGGCAATATCCCTGCCATTCTTAGTCACAATGATCTCTTCATTGACCTCCACAAACTTTAAATACTTGCCAAAATTGTTCTGGACCTCCGTTGAAGGAACTCTCATCGTCATCCCTCCCTATTAGCTATTTGTAGATCATTATAGATAGTTTTAGCTAATTTGTCAACAAAGGTCTCAAAATTAGCTAAAACTAATCTCCCCTATCTCAATATTAACGGCGCTCTACCGTTTTGCCGCCTCGTGACAGATTTATTTATCTATCCAAACCGCATTTGCTTCATCAGGCGATACTCCATTCCTGTGCCGCTGCCTGGGCCTGCCAAAGCTTGGCATACACCCCATCCTGTTGCAGCAGCCGGTCATGGTTACCGCGTTCAACAACAACCCCCTCCTTGAACACCAGAATCTGCTCAGCTGTCTTAATGGTTTGGAGATGATGGGCAATCATCAGTACGGTACGCCCTTGGGAAAGCTTGCTGATTGCCTTTTGGATCAGCACTTCGTTCAAGGAATCCACATTGCTGGTCACTTCATCCAACAGCAAAACGGGGGCGTCCTTCAAAAATGCCCTGGCAATAGAAATCCGTTGTTTCTCACCCCCCGAGAGGCGTGCGCCGTTCTCACCCAGCATAGTGTCATACCCATCGGGCAATCCCATGATGAAGTCATGAATCATGGCCTTCCTGGCGGCCTCCTCCACTTGCTCCCGGGTAGCGTCGAGGTGGCCGGTGCGGATATTTTCATAGATAGTATCGGCAAACAAAATGACATTTTGCATTACAATGCTGACATTGGCAAGCCATTCGTCATAATCCATCCGGCGGATATCCACGCCCCCTACCTCAATTGCGCCCGAATCCACTTCCCAGAAGCGCAAAAGCAGATTGGTGACCGTGGTTTTGCCTGAGCCGGACGGGCCCACCAAGGCCGTCAAACTGCCCTGTGGCAAATGGAAATCCACATCATGCAATGCAAACCCGTTTTCCTCATAGTGAAAACCGACCTGCTTAAAGGCAATATCAAATGTATTCGGCCTTTGGGGTGCCTGGGGCTTTTCAACTACCGGGGCCTGCAATAATTTTGAGATACGGCCAAATGAGCTTTGGATCTGGGCCCAGGTCACCCGATAGCTCTCCATATTGGCAAAGGGGGTATAAAAAACCCGGCTGAACACAATGAAGGCAATAAAATCTTGAACAGCCAGATTGCCGTTGACCGTTAACAAACTGCCCGCTAAGGCGAGCAAAGCAAAGCACAACTCAAAGGGGAGAAAATACTTGGCCGAATCTTTGGCCCCCTGTCTCGCCTCTGCTTTACTGCTCTTTTCAAAATTGGCGGCGCTTTCCTTTACATAATCCTGAAACAGCAGACCGCCACGGAAGGTTTTGAGCAGCGGAATGTTCCTGGTAAATTCTACAAAGCGGGACACCATTGTGCCCAGGTTAGCGGCATTCTCATTTTTGAGCCTGAGGGCCTTTTTATATCCCAGGGCCTGGAACAGGAAAGACAGGGGCAGCAGGGACATCATCACAAGCCCCATCCGCCAATCCAACATCAGGAGGGCGATCCCGATAACCGCAGCGGTAAATATATCGGCCAGCATTTTGACCCCTACATGGGATATTGATTTTTGCAGATTCTCCACATCGTCATGAACCACCGTACTGATATTCCCAAGTTGCTCATGGGTGTAAAATCCCAGTGAAAATTCTTTCAGGCGGCGTACGACACGCTCCTTAAGCTGGGTTTCCATAGCAAAGCCTGCATCGTGCATAGTCATCATGGTCACGATGGTGCAGAAAAACTTAGCCCCTAACAAGATGCCGAAACGAACAAAATAAGCAGTCAATCCCTGGCTTGGTTCAGCGAGCACCCCATAGAGCATATTTAAAATCGTCAGCATGATAGCGGCTGTAAGCAAGGCATTGCCGGTCTCAAAAATAATGGCGGCAATCATGGTCATTTTGCCCTTTTTCCCAATATAGCCGAATAATTCCCCGATCATACCGCAGCCTCCTTTATATTCCAGTTTTGCGCCTGCTGTTGAGCCTCCACCATGGAACGGTAAAGGGAGCAGCTCTCCACTAATTCCCCGTGTTTCCCCACTGCTTCGACCCGCCCCCGGTTCATCACCACAATCTGATCCGCTCCGGCAATGGTATTCAGATGATGGGCAATCACGATCAGCGTCTTATTTTCACACAGTTCGGAAATCGCCTTGTGAATCAAGGATTCATTATACGGGTCCACAGCAGCCGTGGCTTCGTCCAGGATCACAATGGGTGCATTCTTGAGCATCATCCTTGCCAAGGAAATCCGCTGCTTCTCACCTCCGGAAAGCCGCACTCCCCCTTCCCCCGGTATGGTTTGATAGCCCCCCGGCAAGCGCATAATCGTCTCATGGATCTGCGCCTTTTGCGCGGCATCCCGGATCTCCGCTTCCGTCGCGTCAGGCTTGCCGATCCGGAGATTTTCCTCAATGCTGATATTGAGCAGGAAGTTGTCCTGCTGGACGACAGATATGAGTGCTGTTAATTCTGCTTCGGGAATATCCTCGATCCTCCGGCCTGCGATGGTGATGCTTCCGGTCTCGTGCCGCCATAAGCCAAGCAGCAAACCCGCGATAGTGCTCTTGCCTGCACCGGAGGGACCGACGATGGCTGATGTGGTATTTTGCCGGAAGATCAGACTTATATCAGTCAGCGCCTCGGCTGTCCCATCATAAGAGAATCCCGCCTGATCAAAGACGATGTCCCCGGCTACGGCAGGAGCACCGGATCGGGGCTGCTCCCGGACCGGTTCCCCCATGATCCGCTCCACTGATTTCATGGTATTGTCATAGACTGCTTTATTGTACATCAGCGTCGTCGCTTTGATCAGGCTCCCTGTGAATTGCTGTGCCAAAATAAAAGCCAGAATAAAGCGGGTAATATCAGAGGAGGTGAGAGGTCCGGCCTTCAGGATATACGCACCGACAATGGCAACCAGCACCACCCCGCCTTCCACCAGCACCGTAATCAGCCCCATCGGTGCCGCCTGGACATAGATTGCCTTTCGCGCTTTCCCGATATAGTCATCCATGCTGGCGAGCACCTTTTCCGTCTTGCGTTCTCCCGCAGCAAACACCTTGATCACCGGGATGGTGGCAATGTACTCCATAATGTTTTCCGATACTGTACGCGTACTGTCCTGATAATCATTGATCGCCCCTTTCCAGAAGGGACTTGATACCGCCAGGATAATCACGACCAGCGGAACTGTGGCAATGAGTGCAAGCCCCATCCGCCAGTCCAGAATAAACACAGCAACGCCGCTCAGGCCGCAGACCAGACCGGTCACCGCTACTTCAGGCAGAGTATGGGCCAGATAGAGCTCGACCCGCTCCACATCATGGTCAACAATCCCGGCCAGCTCTCCGGTTTTATGTTTTTGAAAGAAAGAGAGGGGCAGCCTTTTGAGCTTGTCAATGAGCCCGTTGCGGATCGTCAGCAGGGACGAATACGCAAACTCGTGAGCCTGCCACAGGGCCAGGGCGTAAAAACCCCCTTTGATGATTTGGCACAGGGCAATACCCAACGTCGGGATCAGCAGGGCCCCCAAGGGTTTCCCCTCCCAGAGCAGGGTGATCAGGTACACCGCAATCAGGGTAGAGGCAATACCCGCCAGGACACTGACTGCTGTTAAGATTTCCGGAGCTTTCCCGCGTTTGCTGTAGGAATGGCCGGCTTTGTTTTTCTTGCTCACGATAATTCCACCTTCCCATGAACTTGGTTCATCAAAAAATTCATTTTATACGATAATGAATCCATAGGCATCATCCGGGTCTCTGTAAAATTTCTCTGTACCCCCCCTCCTTAACCATGATCATTTTCAGTAGGTTAACAGATTTAAGTTAGCATCAGCTAACTTATTGGAAGAAAGAAAGTTCTAGGAATATTCCTAAAACTTCAGTTTAACAACTTATTCACTCATAAGACCGCTTTCCAGTTACAATTCTATAATTGGCACCATACGTTTGGTTACTATACGTTTAGTGTAAAAAAATTATATCTCCGCATCGATAGAAGCCATCTTCCTGGTAAAACCATCTGAGAATTCTTCTAAAAAACTAATTTTACCCTCCTCTTGGTCTGACAGCAGTTCTATAATCGCCTCATCAATCATCCGGTGGAATTTAAGATGATTCTCGTTGGCCAATTTGCCTTTTTCAGTCAGCTTGAGGATGATCTTCGTTTGATTATGGCTATCTCTCTCTTTGATCACCAGACCTTTTTTCTTGAGTTTGGCCATGATTTCCGAAACAAATCCTTTGGTCACCCCCATATGTTCCGCCAAACTCGCCATATGGATTCCTTCATGTTCAGCAATTGCGCCCAACATATGAATCTCTGCGATATAGATGGGAACATCGGTTCCATAATACCGCTTCCTCTTATCGACTTCGATGAACTTCATCATAAGTCTCAAAAGGGAATTTGCTACTTGGTTAATTCTTTCATCATCACTTTTCATAAAACTATTGTATAGTTACCATACGTCTTTGTCAAGCATGCTGAATTTGCGGTCAGTTGGCCCTGCTTAAGGCGAACTGCCTCACCAGGTTATGCCCTTCCGAATCGGACAAAGGATTTTTGCTATTCAAGATCAGACAAAGGATTTGCGATACTCAAGGGGTGACTTTCCCATAATCTTCTTAAATGCCATGGCAAATTTGCCGGGGTTGTCGTATCCGACTCTCCCGGCAATCTCGGCAACGCTCTCCCGCCGGTTGGTACGAAGCAGTACCGCAGCCTGATGCATGCGGTAAGTTCGCATATAAGCAAAAACAGAGGTTCCGTAGACGCCCTTGAAACAGGTTTTCATCGAAGTAAGCGGGATCTCAAACCTGGCCGACAGCTCCTCCAGTGTATAATGTTTTTGGATATTCCCAGTCATAAAGGCCTGGATGGCTTTGATTTTCTCCACCTGCAGTTTATAGAAATAGGGCCGTTCCCCATATCCTGTTCAATGCGTCCTTCCCGGCAGTGATCGATGCAGAACATATCCACAGCCGTTTTGAATTTGGAATCGCAGCTATGCATGTGGAAATTGTTGTAGCTCAGATAAGCTCCCGGAAACACGGCATAACAGATCATCATGCCATCGCCCGTTCTGTCCTTGATTTGGTAGATTGCCCGCTCCTCATCCTCGATCACTGTATATACATTGCTGCCATAGGCTGACAGATTGTCTTTCAGCATGGCTCCTCCACCTCCCTGCCCTTCCCTGTCAGCGACACTGAGCGGTCGCAGACAAAGTTCATAAATTCCCTGTCATGGGTCACAATCAGGATAATATGCCCCTTCTCCGCCAATTTCCTGATCAGCCCGGCCACTGCTGTCATACGCTCGTAGTCAAGGCCACTGGTGGGCTCGTCGAAAACAAGGATCTTTTTATGGCTCAATACTCCGCAGGCGATAGCCAGCCGCTGTTTCTGACCGCCTGACAAGGCCATAGGATGACTGTCCTTGTATGTGTAGAGATCGAAGGTTTTCAGCACATCTTCAATTTCCGGCCTGCCGGCCCCAGAAAGAGCGCATTCATTCCCTACACTGTCGCTGAAGAGCTGGTGGTTAACGTCCTGCATAACGCAGAAGCACTCCCTGTTTCTCTGCCGCAGTGTCAGCTCCTTGCCTCCCAAGGATACCGACCCGCTTTTTTCTTTGGTCAGCCCGCATATGCAGCCCATCAGCGTGCTTTTGCCAACACCGTTATTACCTGTGATGCCGACAATCTCGCCACTGCCCGCTGAAAAACTGATCCGGTCAAAGACACGCTTTCCCTTGATCTCGCAGCAAAGCTCCCTGACGCTAAGTTCCTGCCCGTTTTGGCCGGCCGGGGCAGCAGAGACAGCGAGGGTTTCTTCCCCTTTCCTGCCGGCCGCGGCATTGAGCGCAGGCGTGCTGAATGTGCGCAGCCCCATGTTGATCCGCTGTTCATCGGAGAGCGCAAAGAACTCCTCCCGGGGATAAATACGGACAATCTCCCCGTCTTCCATATAGACCGCCCGGTCGATAAGGTCGGTCAGGAAATACAGCCGGTGCTCGGCAATCAGAATGGTCTTGCCCTGGCGCTTTATTTCCCCCAGCTGCCGCTTCAGAACCGCCACCCCATCTCCGTCCAGATTGGCTGTGGGCTCATCCAGAACATAAATGTCCGGATTTATCGCAAAGGCCGAACCGAAAGCCAGCGCCTGCCGCTCACCGCCGGACATGGCGAAGATACTCCGCTGCATCAGCCTCTCAATGTCCAGTTCCCTGACAACAGCATCCAGGCGTTGGCGCATATATTCGGGAGACGCACCGATGTTCTCCAGCCCAAAGGCCAGCTCCGCATCGGAATCAAGGTTGAAAAACTGAGATTTGGGGTTCTGAAATACCGAGGCGATGCTTTTGGCCAGTTCATAAAGCTCGGTGGCGGTCACGTTCAGACCTGCCGCCGTGACCGTTCCTTCCAGCCGGCCATTTTCGATAAAATGAGGAATCAGTCCGTTCACCAGCTTGGTCACCGTTGTTTTCCCGCATCCGCTTTTCCCGCAAAGCAATAGGCATTCCCCCGGGCCTATAGTTAAATCTATATTTTTCAGCGTATCCTTTTTCTGGTTGTATCCAAACGTCACATTGTTTATTGTTATCATATTTACCTCACCCCAGGAAAAAAGCTGCTAAAGCAAAGATCAATCCAACGGAAATACAGACGTAGTCCCGCAGACGGAAGCGCAGCTCGATGACACTGGTTTTAGGGGCAGGGTTCTCGATGCCTCTGGTGACGGCCGCCGCCCCCAATTCCTCCGCCGTATTGAGCGCTGAAAATATCAGGGGAACGATATACGCCTCGATCCTGGCCGTTCCTGTGACCCGGCGCAGCTTCATGGCGTTCCGGATATGCCCGATCTCTTCCCTGATGGCCGGAAAATACCGGATAGTTACCGAGAGGGGAATGATGAGCCTTTGGGGAAAATACCAGCTGCGCATGGCAAGAATAACATACCGCATAGGCGTTGTTTCGACAATAAATCTCCCGATCATAGCGCAGGGGAAAACCTTCCTGGCGTACACCGTGAGAATAAAAAAGAAATCGGAAAAGATTTTGGGAGCAGCCGGCAATATATAGTACTGAAGGGCCAATAAAAATCCGAACCCCAGCATAAATTTGACTCCGCTCCTAAACAGGCCACAGCAGAGAAAAAGACCGAGAAGTACCCCGATCAGTATAAGCTCCACCTGGAGAGAGCTATGGGAAAATACCACGGCAGTGACGAACACCAGAAGCAGCAACACGGTCCGGGGATCCAGGCACACAGCCTCTCCGGCCTTGACTTTTCCTCCCATGCCTACACTATACCTGCCTTGGCGAAATGCTTTTTAAAAAGCGCCTTGGCAATCAAGGCCCCGGCCACTCCCAGTACCACCGGTGCCAGAACCATGACCAGCAGCATTTCGTTAGACGCCAGGCTTGACAACACGGCCAGATAGTCCGCAGACATTCCCTGCTCCGCTATCTGGGCAAAGAAACTGTCCCTGAACAGCCAAACCGGCAAAGGGGAGCCGATCATACCTACCGAGAAAATCACAAAGGATACGGCATTCCCCGCAAAACTTCTATATTTGGTGATCAAGCGCACTGCCTCCGCCACTACGCAGGCTGCTGCGAAGGTAATAAGGATCACCACGGTAAACATACCTGTCACAAAATAGATAAGCCCCGTAATGAATCCCATAATCAGTACGGCCCCCAGCTTCGGAACCTTAGCCGCCAGCATCATATAGGGAACGCCTGTGAACAGCGCGATCAGCCCCGGCATCAAGATCCACATAACCGGGTGGATTCCCCCCATAAGCATGAAAATGAAATTGATGACAAAATAAAGAGCTGAAAAGATACCGATTGTAACCAGATCCTTGCCTTTGAGCTTATCCCTTGTTTTGCTGTTCATCACTGTCTGCGGCATCGACATATCCAGACCCCCCCAATAGAAATAGTCAGTTCAAGTTAGCTTAAGCTAACTAAATGGTATTATATCATAGCTTCCGGATATTTCTACTCTGTTTGGTCGTTTATGTTCCGTTTGGACGATGCTTTAACTACTCCAGTGTACACGGGTGGCATTTGCTCCCTATTGATCTCTTGACAAACTTTAATTTATGCCATAGCATAGTTATATCCCCCCCAGGGGGATATAACTATGCTATTTTTATACTTTTTCGGATAAGGAGAAGATGTATTTTGGAATCCAAAACACATGAACATGAGCATGAACATCATCACCATAGTCAGACCAAAGCGGTAATCAACCGCATTTCACGGGTAACAGGACATATGCAGTCTGTTAAAACAATGGTGGAGGAAGGCCGGGATTGCAGCGACATCCTCATCCAGCTCTCCGCCATACGTTCCGCCATCAACAACATCGGGCGGATCATTTTGCAGGATCATATCGATCACTGCGTCGTGGACGCCGTGGAAAGCGGCGATAAAAAGGTTCTGGAAGATTTGAACAACGCCATCGAGAAGTTCCTAAAATAAGCGTTCCCAGGAGGATTGGTATGATCAAGAAAATCAATCATTTATTCAGCGGTATTCCCATGACCATTGTGGCCGCGGTTTTCCTGGCGGCAAGCCTTATCTTGCTTTTAAGCGGCACGGAGGTTCCCGTCGACCCCGCCTGGGTCACCGTGATCATCTGCGGCTTTCCCCTTTTGTACCTGGCGATAACACGGCTTATTTTGCAACGGTGGATTTCCTCCGCTTTGCTGATCTCCATGGCCATGATCGCCTCTATTGCCATCGGAGAACTGTTCGCCGCCGGTGAGGTCGCCTTTATTATGGCAATCGGTGCCATATTGGAAGATAAAACGGTGGAACGGGCTAAAAAAGGGTTAAAACAACTGCTCAACCTTGTTCCCCTGCAAGGCAGAAGGCTCAGAACAGACGCAACCGGAACCCAGGAGGAAATGGTATCCGTAGAGCAGATCCGGAAGGATGATCTGCTACGGGTACTGCCCGGGGAAACAATCCCGGTGGATGGTGAAATCATCGCCGGCAATACCTCCGTCGATCAATCCATTATGACCGGCGAATCCCTGCCCATCGATAAAGGAGCGGGAGACAGTGTGTTCAGCGGAACCCTTAACCGTTTCGGCTCGATTGACATCATGGCCACCAAGGTGGGGGAGGACTCCTCTCTGCAAAAGCTGATCCGCCTGGTTCAGGAAGCGGAGAACAGCAAAGCTCCCATGCAGCGGATCGCGGACAAATGGGCCACCTGGCTTGTTCCCATCGCCCTGATCATAGCCGTGCTAACCCTTATTTTCACAGGAGAAGTGATCCGGGCTGTTACCATCCTGGTTGTCTTCTGCCCCTGCGCCCTGGCTTTGGCTACCCCCACCTCCATTATGGCGGCCATCGGCCAGGCCACCAAGCACGGCGTGATCATCAAGTCCGGTGAAGCGCTGGAAAAGATGGGCAAGGTGGATTGCATCGCCTTTGATAAAACGGGCACCCTGACCACCGGAACTCTCGTCGTCAGCGATATCCAGCCCCTGGCTGAAGATATGGACAGGGACACTCTGCTCAGTCTGGCCGCCTCTGCGGAAGTCTATTCGGAGCATCCCCTGGCCAAGGCGGTTGTCGACTACGCCAAAGAGCGGGCTATCCCCCTCCTGCCTGCCCAGGATTTTCAGATGATACCGGGCAAAGGAATCCAGGTGAGTTTGAACGGGGAAACACTGCTGTGCGGCAATCCGCTGTACTTAAAAGAGCATGGGATACCTATTGGCGAGCAGGTCGTCACTGCTCTCACCCGTTTTCAGTCCCAAGGCAAGGCCATGATCCTGGTTGCCCAAAACAATTCCTTGATTGGAGCGATCGCCCTTTCCGACACTCTGCGGGATACCGCCCCAAGCATGGTTAAAGAGCTCCATGAGGCCAACGCCACGATTGTTTTGTTGACGGGGGACCATGCCCAGACTGCTCAATACTTTGCCGAACAGGTTGGCATTAAAACGGTGAAAGCGGAGCTGCTGCCAGCCGATAAAGTGAACAGCATTAAAGCCCTTCAAAACCAAGGCCGTAAGGTCTGCATGATCGGCGACGGAGTCAATGATGCCCCTGCCCTTAAAACAGCCGACGTGGGTGTGGCCATGGGCACTATGGGCAGTGATATCGCTGTGGAGGCGGCGGACATTGCTTTAATGGGCGATGATATTGCCAAGATTCCCTACTTAAAGAAGCTGTCCAATTCCACAGTCCGCACTATAAAATTCAATATTTTTCTCTCCATGGCCATTAACTTTGTCGCCATACTGCTTTCCGTAGCGGGTGTACTCACCCCGGTAACCGGCGCTTTGGTCCACAATGCCGGCTCGGTGCTGGTCGTGCTGAACGCAGCGCTTCTGTATGACAGGAAGTATAAATAATTTTCCTTATGGTTAAGGAAAGGAAAATGCCCTTCACGACCTTTAGTCGATGAAGGGCATTTTGTTTTACAATTACTTTGTAATTACGTACTTAGCTTCGGATTGTGATCCTTTTGAAGTTTCATTACAGGCTTGAATCTTGTAATAATAGGCTGTCTTGGAAAGCAGATTGTCGTCGTAATAGTGTGTATTGACAACTGTGCCTAAAACACTATAGGGTCCCGTTTTCGATGTGGATTTGTATATCGTATAGTAGGAGGCCTTGTCGACCTTATTCCAACTCAGATATACCTGACCGTTCTGTAAAGGAATTAACTCAAAATTCACAGGAATACTTAGCACATTAGTATCTGAGGCTGTGTCCGTAGCAGTGCCAGTGCTGACAGGGTTCCCCGGTTCCGTGCCATTGCCGGCCTGAACAACTGCCGAATAAGGGCTTACAGATGAAGCCGCCACAGCCTGAATCCTATAGTAATAAGACATTCCGGAAGTCAAATCAGCATCCAGATAGTAGGGATGCTCAACCGTTGCGATGCGCACAAATGCCCCATTGGCAGAGACTGCCCTGTAGACATCATAATAATCCGCATGGCTTACTGCATCCCAGCTGATGTTGGCTTGATGGGTATTCGCTGCCGAGACTGCCACATTTTGAGGCTGGGATAAGTTTTCGCTGACCGGCGGAGTTGTTCCGCTGACGATCTTTGAGTAGGGACCGGACTCGGATTTGGTGTGTGCTTTTACTTTATAATAATAGGTTGTTCCTGGCTCAAGAGAGGTATCTATATAATAGGGAGAAAAAGCTGTGGCAAGCTCCATATACCTCCCATCAGAGGATGCAGCTCTGTAGACAGTGTATGAAGAGGCTTCGCTGTTATTATCCCAGGCAAGATAGATTTGCTTGGCGCTTACCGCTGTGGCTTTAAGATTGGACACGGCAGGTTCTCTGTTTTCGCTGCCTGTTTCATTGCCTATTTCATTACCTTTTTCATTATCTGCCACTCCTGCTTTCGCGGCAATTGTATACAGCAGATTATCCGCCAAGGCACCTGTTCCGCCAAAGGCGACAATCTTCTGGATGTGCGTGCTGTTCTTCTGGAGGAAACTGCTGGTGACATCTCTCAGAGGGCTGCCGACCAAAAGCACAGGTGAACCATATGTGGCTGCCAGGGCTGAGCCTGCTAAAGTATCCGGATAAGACGAGCCGGCGGCGACAAAGCATAGGCTCATGTCCAGCTCGGGGGCAAAGGCTTCAATAACCGCTACATTCAGCTCATACCAATCGGAACCTGTCAAACGCCGGGGAGAAGGGAGCTGCTTGTAGACCGCGTCACTTATGGCATCATTGCTCCCCAGGACATAAGTATTCTCAACTTTTTGCTCCAGCAAGTTTTTCAAGTCTGAGGAAATGCTGTCTTGGGGTGTAAAGAGAATCGGCATGCCTTTTTTAGCTGCTATAGAGGCAATGGATAAAACATCTTGAAAATGTTCGCCTGAAGCGATAACCGCTTCTTTAAAGTCACCCATAGCCTGAGCTACCTGCAGTGAGGTTTCATAGCGACTTATTCCAGCTATTCTTGCTGCATCAATACCCAGATCCTCAATGCTCTTGATGACATTTTCACTGATTACCCCTGGGCCGCCGATAACCATGACCTTCTTAACGCCCTTGGCCAAGAGGATTTCTTCTGTCGCTTTTGCCAAGGCGTTTTTCGAGGTGAGCAGGATTGGGGCATTATGCTGCTTGGCAAGGGATGCCGCACATAAGGCATCCGGAAAACTCTCGCCACTGGCTATGACGGCATAGTACGCAGTATCCCAACCCGCTCTGGCTATTGCCGCAGCAGTCTCGTAGCGATCCTCTCCTGAGATTCGCTCTCCCGCTTCCGTGGAGCCATCATTCAGTCCGGGGCTATTGGTGAGGGCTGATGGAGAACTCAGGGCATAGGTATTCAGAGGCGCTATGCTCATGAATAAAATTAAGCAAAGGATGACAGTAAGCTTCAGCTTTCTCATGGTTCTTTCCTCCTGCGTCATATCGTCGTAATTGTCAAATAGTCTGCACATGGAATCAATCGTTTAAATCTTAGATAATATACTTCAACAGATAGATCCGATTTCCTCCAGCTTACCACGCACTTTATATGCCTCGAGGATATAAAAGAGCCGATGAGAATTTACATGAGCTTATCCTATGTGACTCCTCTCGTTCTCTAAAATATTTTCACACTGCTCTACTGTAGTCATTTACACTACAATTCCCTCATGTTACCCTTGAAGTGTAAAGGGTTACAAACAAAGTTCGGCTCATAAAGGGGTGTGTTTATGGATTACTTTGAATTGCTGCGTTATCGGAAATCCACCAGGAAATTCAGGCAGGACCAAATAGCACAGGACAATTTAACCGCTGTACTGGCCGCTGCGAACAGCGCTCCGGTAGGCAGCAATCTGTACAAGGATATCCATTTGACTGTCGTGCAGTGCAGGGATGCCCTGGATAAACTCTCCGCCGCCGCTGTTAAACGCTGGGAGGATAAAGCCAAGATGAAAAAGATCATCGGCAATACTCCTGATATCGAACTGCGTCAGCGAGTTTTCGACCCCTTTTATGGCGCTCCGACAGTGATTTTTGTGTCCCACAGGAAACAGGATTTACAACCCGGCATTGAGTTCGCAAATGTCACATGCATTGCCTACTCTATGCACCTGGCCGCTACATGCCTCGGCTTAGGCAGCGTCTTTATATGGGGTTCTCTTGAAGCAATGCGCGAAATCCCTGAACTCGATAATACAGCGGTTCTGAACCTCCCCGATGACTTTGAGCCCCTGTTAGGTATTGCCATCGGCCATCCGGAGCAGGAGCTTAAGGCGCGGGATCTGAAAACAGATAAGCTAGCCATTAATTACTTATGATTATCCAACCTTTATTGGTGGCCTTATTTCTTTAATCCAGCATTACCCTTCAGCGCACCGATGGCGGCTGCCTGCCCGTTTTCCGCCCTGCAAACGGATGAAGGGCCGGCCCATCCCGTTGAGGATACAATAAAGATGCCTATCTACCTGATATCACTCTTGGCGGCAGGATCTGAAACAGCCACTTTCGCAGGCCCATTTTCTCATCCGTTTGACTCTGCTTTCTTCAAATGTTTTTGGCCGTCGCCTTGGAGATCTCGGATGTGGTAGCTTCAGCAAGCATATTCAAAACAAGTTCCAATGTAGACATGTTGTCACGGAGATTTTCCTTTTTCAGCTCTTTAAATTTTTGTACTGGCGAGTGGTCATGCCGGACCATGCCCTGGTAATTTCGTCGGTTAATATAGCGTATTCTTGCCCTCGCTTTATTCCGCGATCATCCCACTCATCCGTAAGTTCCTTACGCACTTGAATTGCCTGCAATCGTTGATTAATCCACTCTCGGGTATATCCCTTTTTCAGGTATAGCAAGGGCACGATCAATGGTGAGCTCCGGGTCGATGGTTTCCTCTATCCTCTCGCAGCCAACCGAGCGAGCCACATTTTGAACGGTTCGGCTTTCGGTGAAGGAATGGACTGTATAATACGCAAAAGTTGTTCGGTATTTGCGACATCAGTTTTATAATTTTTTTCCGCAACAGCCTTTCTTCATAACGTGATAGCACAGATAATGGCCATTATCTGTTTTTATGCGATGATATTCAACCGGTACATACCCTCTGTGGCTGTACATCTCATAGGCCGGAAGTGAAGCATCCAATACAGCTTCCGGATATGCAGCGAAAATAACCCCCTCCAATTCGTCCATCATGAAGGTTCCAAAACCTTTGCCCTGATAGGCCGGCAACACAAAAAGCCGGTTTATTTCATTCCCCTTGATGCTTCCTGTGCCGACAAACTCCCCTTCTGCTTCCAACAAGAATACTTCATTGCCGGCAATAGCCTTTTGGATAGCTTCATGGGAATGGTGGTGCAGAAAAAACTCCACAGCTCCCTGAGGGTAATAGTTTGGATATACAGTTCCAATGGTCTTGTTGACGATCTTTTGGACAATCTCAAAATGCTCATATGCAGCTTTAATCATTCTCATATTTTGTCCCCTATTTTCATCTGCTGATTTCCTCCATCATAATAGCTTAAATAAGTTCTTCGCATACTACCTTGTTTCCTTTTGATTTCCTTTAAAGGACAAAAGATTGTTTTTAAAAAATAGGCCATTTGAGTTGGAATTCAGCGCTCTGCAATTTCTTGAGCCAATTTACTTCTTTTCAACTGATTATGTCTGAGTAAACTAATTAGTATTTTCGGATTCTTATATGAAAGCCGAACAAGAAAATAATTTATCCATTCCACAACGGCAAACAATGAAAGGAAAAAGCCTAAAATAGTATATAGTAGATTATCATGACTACTCATTAATATAACCGGGATAGTTAGAGCGATAAGAACTAAGTTAATATATTTAAAAATGTAAAATACCCTGCCAACGTTTTTTATAGTTTTACCTTTCAGCCTTTGTAAACAAAGAAACCAATACAAAGCTCCCTGCCAAAGAATAAAACATAAGATTGACAATGGGTAGAGTACCGGCAAAACAAAACCCTCGAATTGCCAATAGTATAGAACCAAAAAAACTACTATACTTGCCAACTCTCCCGTATATAATTTGGTTAATTCAGTCCTTACCTTTTTCTTCATCATGCATTGCTCCACAAATTCCTGCTTAATGTTATGCCTATTTTACCACACAAGGCAGCCTTGTCATTTCATTTTTCCCTTGTAGAAAAAACCGTCCCTTTGGGGGAATCATTCCCGCAAAAGGCCGGTTTTAACATCATCCCATTCCCCTGTTCACTCGGCGATTCTCAGCCGTTCTACAATGCTTTGCTTAGCGGTTGCATAATAAACGATATAGGGAACGAGAGCTCCCAGAACAAAGAGCAGTGGGAGAATAATCAGCAAAGGCCAGAAAACGAAACGATAGCTTAAAAACCAGATTTGTTCGCTCAAAGGACGCAGGATAAGCAGCGAGAAACCTACGCTCAGCAGGATGGAGCTTCCCCCGGTCAAAGCCGCATAACAGCCCCCCTCGCTGCAGAGCATACCCACCAGCTGCCGGCGGGTCATCCCGATGCTTTGCAGCATGGCCAATTCCCGGTGACGGGTCAGGATACCGGTTAAGACGGCATTGACAAAGTTGAGTACACCAATCATGCCGATAATCGCCGCCAAACTGCCGCCGATCAGAACGGCGGTGTTCCGCAGGCCCTCTAGGGAGGACAGGGCGGTAAATTTCGAGCTGTAATTCATGGTAGGCTCAATTTCCGCAGTATATCTTTTCAGGAAGTTCTCCAGGTCCCGCTCCTGAGCTTCCGCCACGTTAAAGGCATAGCTCATGGGAAAGGAATTGCCGTTCAGCTCCCGGTAGATATCCGCCGGTAAAAAGAAGGCCGAGCCTATCCAGGAACCATTGGTATTGGTCTGGGGATTAGCCACCACATGCCCCAGAACCGTCATTTTCCGTTCTGTGCCGCTGCAATTCAAGGTGATCTTATCCCCTACCTGATGATTGAAGCGGCCGGTCTCCACCTTTCCCTGGTCATCCGCTTGTACACCTTCCAGAATATAATTCCCACTGGCCAGCTTTTCTTGATCCAGCTCACCATCCACAAGCTTCAAGCGGGAAAAGGGGAATTCCTCCAGCCCATAAAGAGCCGTGGCCAAGGAACCGTCCGGCTGCCGGTTCATGGTTTGAGCCGAAGTCCCGCTCTGATAGCTGGCCCAGGAGCCAAAGAGGCGGCCCCCGGTTTCAAACCCTTCCTGAGCTCCGGCAGCAGAGATAAAACTCTCGCTGAGGGCACTGCTTTCACCGTCATATTGATTATTGAACAGATTGGCGTGACCCAGCAGGAAGTCTGAATCGCTGAACTTCTCCAGCCCTTTGTTCAGGTCAACGCTTTGGGAAATCGTAAATACCGTATTGGTCAGCACAATGCTCAGACTGAGACTGAGGACAACCAGCACGGTGCGGCGCTTGTTGCGCCCCAGATTGGCCAGGGCCATCCGCCAGGATTTAGCGCCATGTCGGGACTTTTTGAGCTTTTTACCGCTGCCGCGCTCCTGATCCGTATAGCGCACCGCTTCCACGGGGGATATTCTGGCCGCCATTTTTCCAGGCTTATGAGCGCTGATCCAGACTGTAAATAAGGCAAACAAGGCAGCCCCGGCGAAGATGAGAGGATCAGGGGATACGGAAACCCCGCTGCCGGCGTAGCTGGAGCGCTCCATCAAGTAGGGGACCAAGGCCTTCCCCACCAAAAATCCTGCCAGCAGCCCCAGAGGGATACCGATCAAGGAGAGCCTCAGGGCCTGACGGCGGATGATAGCCCGCAGCTGATGGCCGGTGGTGCCGATGGTTTTGAGCAGGCCGTAAAAGCGGATATCCCGCAGGACCGAGATCTGAAAGATGTTGTAAATAATCAGATAACCTGTCAGGACAAACAAGAGCAGGGCACTGGCCAGGGCAGTCAGGGTTCCGGCGTCCATCCCCACCCCAGTGGACAGATACGCCCAGTTGACGCCGGTGGCCAGGTAGTTAGGGTCGCCCTCTTCCATTGAGAAGCCGCTTTCCGTCACAACCTTCTCCAGATTTTCCGCAATGCCCAGGCTGTTGGCAAACTTGATATATCCTGTGATGGTACCTGTCAGAGATTTATCCTCGGGATAGGTATAGTGCAGCTCCTCCGAATAGGCATCCAGGTAGGCGCGGGAAGCAAAGATCTGACCAATATTGAACCCCGGATCGCTTTCCCACCAGCCGGCCAGGATGAAATCCCGCAGGACCTGCCGGCCATGAACCGTGATCTCCAAGGTAAGCGGAGCTCCCACTTCCAGCGGAACCCCTAACAGCTCCAGGGTTTTGGTATCGGCGATCACTTCATTCCCGGCCTGAGGTTTATGCCCACCGGCGGGCTCCGCGAAGCCGTACTTCAGTCCCACATCGTCATAGTACCAGAATTCCGTATGCCGCCTGATCAGAGCCTGGTTATCCACGCTGTCGCTCAGTATTCGGCAGTAAGCCATTTCCTTGACCAGGGGATGCTCTTTGATCCGCTCATAGGTTTCATCCTTGACATATTTGACAGCGGCATGCCCGTCTCCCCCGGACATGATCATGGAAGCCCGCTGGATGCTTTCCACCAGGCCAAAGCCCATGGTAAAAACACTGGTGAAGAGAATGGCCGTCAGAGCGATGGCTATCACGGCAATCACGTTGCGGGTTCCCGCTGTGCGGAAGTTGCGGTCGGCCAGAGTACGGATGGCTTTGTTGTTTTTCACCTTGATCATGTTCGCCTACCACCTGCTATTTTGCCATCCTCAATGCGGATGATCCGATCAGCCAGCTGAGCCAATTCTTCATTATGGGTAATCATGACGATGGTCTGCCTGAATTTTTCCCCGGTCACTTTGAGAAGCCCCATCACGTCCTGACTGGTTCTGCTGTCCAGATTCCCGGTGGGTTCATCGGCCAGGATAATAGCCGGTTTGGTTGCTATTGCTCTGGCGATGGCCACCCGCTGCTGCTGGCCTCCGGAAAGCTGGCTGGGAAGATTCTGCAGCTTGCTTTCCAAGCCCAAGGTTTGAACAATTCGGGTCACATACTCCTCGTCCGGCTCGTTGCCGTCCAATTGGATGGGTAAAATAATGTTCTCATAGATATTGAGCACCGGCACCAGGTTATAGCTCTGGAAGACAAAGCCGATCTTGCGCCGCCTGAAAATCGTCAGTTCTTCATCCTTCAGGGAGAAAATTTCCTTGCCATCCACGGAAACCGTCCCGCCGCTGGGCCGGTCAAGCCCTCCCAGCAAATGGAGCAGAGTGGATTTGCCGCTGCCGGAAGTGCCCACCACAGCGACGAATTCTCCCTTGGCCACCGCCAGGTTCACCCCGTCCAGAGCGCGGACAGCCGTATCACCCTCGCCGTAATATTTGCGCAGGTCCGTTGTTTTTAAAATAACCATGCTCATTTCCTCCAAAAGAAAAGTCTGTATCAGTTTTTTCCTTGATACAGACAGGATAACACAACAATCTTTCCTTATTCTTTCTCAAATCTAACAGTTTTGTAAGATTTCAGCGTTCTTCAGTAGGCAGAAACACCGAAAAAACCGCTCCCTGCCCCGGCTTTGAGGATACCTTGATATACCCGCCGCCGGCGGCAAGAATTTCCCTGGCCAGAAACAAACCCAGCCCCACGCCCTCTTGTCCGCTTACTGCCGGTGAACGGTAAAAGCGGGCAAAGATTTGGCTTTGTTCTGCCTCAGCTATGCCCATCCCTTGATCAGAGATATCAATCCGGTAAAAGAGCTCATAGGGGATAGCCCGGATGCGGATCAGGCTTTGGGGGGGAGAGTATTTCACCCCATTATCCAGAATGTTGTATAGCGCCTCGGCGGTCCATTTGGGATCGTAATAGGCCGTACCCGCTGCCTTCTCTGCTTCAATTCCTATCCCTTTCTCCTCCGCTTTTAATCTGATTTGGGCTATGGCCGCCGCAATCAAGTCTTGCACCTCACCCTGCCGGGGGGTTACCGCAATGATTCCGGTTTCCAGACGGGATGCTTTCACCAGAGCACCGATCAGAAAATCCAGCTTTTGGGCCTGAGCAGACAGCGCCTTGACGCAGAGGGCACCTTCCTCCGGCAGCTCATGCTCCTCAAGCAGCTGGGAATACAAGAGAAGGTTGGCGATGGGTGTCTTGGTCTGATGGGAAATGTCCGCGATCAGGCCCTTTATTTTATCCTTTTCCGCAGCCAGGCTTTGGGAAGACACCTGGCACACCCCTAAGAAACGAGCCATTTTGGCTTCCGTGGCCGACAAGAGGGATTCATCGAAAGCGGTCTCGGTAAAGCTGCCCTCGATGGCCCTATCCAGCATGGTATTCAGGGAGTCCATAATCCGCCGCGTTTTTCTCCGCTGCCAGAAGATTACACTAGCTGCCAGGGCAGTCACAGTTACAGCAACAGCGGCTGCCCCCGCTGCCCAAATCCACATATCCATATCAGGGCACCGCCCAGGTGTAACCGATACCATAAACGGTCTTGATGAAACGAGGTGAGGACGGCAGGTCCTCCAGTTTATTGCGCAGACGGTTTACTGTTACCGAGAGGGCGTTTTCATCCACATATTCGGCACCCTCCGTCCAGATGGCATCCACCAGCTGGGCCCGGGTCAAGGTCTGCCCGCGGTTTTCCAGCAACAGGATCAGCAGCTTTTGCTCTGTTTTGCTCAGCTCAATGGGAACACCGTCCTTGGCAAACTCCATTTTGGCAAAGGAAAAGCAAAACCCTTCAATCTCCACCGTGTCGCCGGTTGAGGGATGAGCGTTTCTCAGTCTGGCGTTGACCCTGGCCCGCAGGATCATCAGGCTGAAGGGTTTGGTGATGTAGTCGTCCGCTCCCAGTTCCAGACCCCTGACCACATCGGTTTCCAGGTCATTGGCGGTGAGGATGATGACGGGAACAGCCGAAGTTCTGCGCAGTTCTTTAAGAAAATCCAGCCCGTTGCCATCAGGCAGGTTCAGATCCAGGATCAACAGCTGAAAGGAAGTGCTCCGGACCGCTTGCCTGGCTTCAGTCAAGTTCCGGGTCTGCACAAAGGCAAAATTATTGTCTTTGAAGGCCAGAACGATTCCTTCGCTCAAGGCTAGATCATCTTCCACGATCAGAATCTTATTGATTGTGCTCACCTCCTGGGCGAAATTAATGGATCAGAGTTGGTATAAAACCAGCATTCAGCGGAAATTTGCTCCACTAAAATGCTGGCTTTTACCTTATTCTCTGCAAAACCTGTTTCATTCATCTTGTGTCATGTTGTTTAAAAAAATGGTTTTGCAGAGGGGGTATTATACAAGATAATTTTTTCATTTTCAAGGGTTTGCCAGTCGCTTTCTTTTGCCTTACCCATAATGTATGCTTCTTCCAACTGTTCTCAGAGAAATCTTATTTTTCTTTTTTCCTCCCGATGATTTAATTATACCATCCAGACTGATTTAGCTGTTGGATCAATTTAATGGAAGAGGTCAATGTTTGAAAAACCGCTGGTACATGACAAAAATTAATAATAAGCTCCTTTGAAATTTATAGTATTGCTTTTATAATAAACCACACAATCGGTACAAATAATGCGGGCAGCATATTCAGCGCATTGCAATCCTTGATTTTCAAAATGGATAGCCCGGAGCTCAAAATCAGGAATCCGCCGATTAGAGAGACTTCATTGAGTAACTCAGCAGTCAGAAAAGAGGATAAATATCCTGAAAGAAAATAGATACTGCCTTGCCATAAAAACAATACTGCCGCGGATAAAGCAATTCCAATGCCATAAGCAGAAGCTAAAACCAGTGATGTAACGAAATCCAAGGTCGCATTGGTATATAAATAAGTATGGTTGTCATGAAGTGCACTTTCCATAGGCCCTAAGATAGATAACGTTCCGACGCAGAACAACAATATGGCGGTGGAGAGTCCTTGGCTCAAATTCCCTTTGGAGAAACGTTTTGTGAACCTTTCAAACCGGTCATTCAAATTTATAAGCGAGCCGACAAGACTGCCAATTGCTAAACTGATGATGAACAAGACGGGAAAAGTGCTTTTAGGCATGCTTTGGACAATCGCGTTGATTCCTAAGCCACATGCAGCAAGCCCCATAGCGTTATACAATGCGTTTTGATATTTTTCCCCGATGCCTTTTTTGATGCTGCCGCCCATCATACTCCCAACCAGAATAGCAAGGGTATTGACAATAGTACCTATCACAACAAAACCTCCTTCATGGTAAAATAATAAACCCTCCAATAGTTGGAGGGTCAAGGTTTTTTATATGGAATCTGAAGCTCGGTGATGAATTTCGAGGGATCATTGGTCAGGCCATAATCGATTAAGGCAAATTCAAGGGAATCTCCTGCCAGCTCATACCCCTTTTCTTTCATATATTGAAGCATTTTGATATAGGAAGCCTCCGCGTCTGGATGGGTGCCTTGGAAGCGCAGTGTCAGGTAATTGCCCCCCGGCAGGCACGATAAGTTTTTCTGGCAGTTATCCTCCGGTTCAATGACGACAAAAACGGCCGAAAATTTATCGAAATTGCCTCTTTGCAGATTGACGCTTGAAATGGAAACGCCTACTTTGCCAAGAAACATCACAGCGTGGAGAGAGTTGCGTTTTGCCAATTCACGGATCGGTTGTTCCAGATCGTCCGAAATAGCAAGCTCTTTTTTTAGTACAGCTATTTTCCTCTCCTTTAGGGTACGCTCTTCTATTTTATCGAATTCGCTCTGAAAGGCATCTTCAATCTGCAGTAACCTGTTTTCAATTTTCTTTTCGATTCGATCCAGTTCTTTGCGTTCTTCTTCCACTTGCCGTTTTTGCTCCCTGAGAATTTTAAGTATTTTCTTATCATCACGATTTTCCAAAAACTCACGGATTTTTGGCAGAGGCATATTTAAAGAGCGAAGATAATGAATGGTATTCAAACACTCAAATTGACGTGTGGAATAATAACGGTATCCGTTTTCTTCGTTGACGAATTCGGGCTTTAATAAAGCAATCTTATCGTAATGACGAAGGAGACGAACATCTATATTAAAAAGCTTAGAAATTTCTCCTATGGAAAACAATTCATTCATAATATCCTCCGCTTTCTACCATTGCCTCCCTGGATCATCTGCCATGGAGTTGACGGTTCCTTGAGGATAGAGTACCGAATAATGATCTAAGGCCGGGTCTGGATTTGCACTGGTTGCCTTTGGGAAAACAAGCAAGATCTTAAACTCTTCTCCTGCAGTATAGCCAATGATGTCCTCTCCTCCTACTGTAGCTGTGTAGGCAGGTGTCCCAAAACTATTCTTTACTTTGGAAAGAGTAATTTCTGGTAATTGTTTATCAAAAGATCGAACCTCGAAAATCTGGGACCCTTTGTTAAAGCCGAAAACCATGGCATGGTCAGCGTAAGTCGCATAGTTTCCTTTGGCAGCGGCAACCCAATCGACGCTATCAGGCTTACCCCATTTTTTCTCTACATCTTCAATGACCGTTAGTTTCGCCGCGAAATCACTATTGATAACTTTCCCTTTTTCAGCCAGCTGCCTTATACTCACTAATAAAGCCTGACTGGGATCTGTTTGATTCGGGGAAGACGGCGGGTTTGTTATCTGAGAATCTGGTGCTGTTTGCTCAGGATTATTCTGTGACTGGGGTTCAGATGAGGGTGATTGTTCTTGTAACCCGCTATTCGGCTGCGGAGGGTTGCTCTGAGCAGAACACCCGACAGTAACGATTAAGGTGAATGTTATTACTGTAAAGACAAGCAATGCTTTTTTCGTTAATTTAAACATAAAAGATTCTCCTTTGATTGGATTTCGGAACCTAAGGTTAATTCTGACCTAGATAGTTAGACGGAATTACAGGCGCTTTTCTAACGGTAAAAGCCAATGATTTTACCGATGGATTTCAACCCGAGGGCGGTCTGGGAGCATGTCAAATTGGTCACCAGTGACCAATTTGACATGCTCTCTCCGTCAGAAAAGTTTGTCCGTACTCTTCGTAAAGCTGTATCAGCCTCAGTCAAGGGCTATGTTTTCAACCTTGAAAAACATAGCCCTTATGTTCCACCCACAAAGAAACACTGCTTTTTAGCTCAATGTCAATCCAATGACTTCATTGGTTGCAGCATCTAAAATAGCTCTCCATTGTTCACTGATCCCCATCTACTGAGTACCACTTAAACTCCTCACTCCGAAAAACATTCGTATTCTTGGGATACCTATATTCGTAAAGCGTATTCCCCTCTGCTGATAAAGCTATCGCATTTAATTCATTATTCGCTTGAATAGCCTTATGCCAGGAAAAGATTGCTGGGCTTCCTTCCGTAATTTCTTTTCTTACTCTATCGTCCTTTGGCCCGGCTTCGATAAAGGCAATTTGAGGATCAGTTGTCTCAACTGCCAAAACTGCCGCCTGCCCTCTCTTGTCTGTATAACTCATCCAGCCCACAGTTTCTATCGGATCAGTTGATTTTTCGATGTGGACAGCAACTGGAGCCTTCCACAAGAGCGAAGATTTGATTGAAATAACTGTCCTGGGTCCCTTATCTGTATCAAGGATGTAAACCTTACTCCAGCCGAAATCCACATCGCCAAGAGGCTTCGCATTCTTGCCTACATCTGAATGAGCTTTGGCCGCTGCAAGTGGGGTAGCCCTATAATCCCCTGCAAAATAATACCCAAAAACAAGGACCATAGCTAGGATTACTGCTACTGTGAGCTTATTAAAATTTCTCATGGTCTCCCCTCCTGACTAATATAAGTATTAATTCCTATTCGACAACCTTAATCGTTATTTTATCGGAGATACTTATGGGGTTTATATCTCCTTCATTTAATGAGAAATCTCCAACGGCTTTGACCTCATATTCTCCTTTAGGCAAAAATAAGCCTTTCGCCGGACTAAGTTCTCGCCAATAGTCTACAATTGGCTCATCACCGTCAACATAGAGTTGACAATCGTAAGTATAGAGTTTATCTCTCTTTAAAGTTGTGGCGGTCTGTATGGGAAGCTTAATTCCTCCGATCTCAAGTTCATTGCCATCAGAGATATAGAACAAAATGCCTGAATCACCATGCCAAAGGGTGATCTCTCGAGCACTTCCAACGTATTTCAGGGTTGCCCAAATACGAATCTTATCTGTGCTTTTATAAATGGGTTTATCTGAGTACACTTTCAGCTCGAAAAGCTCATTGCCGTCATCATGCAGATCATGGATGTCATTGAGTTGAACAAAGTCTACCCAGTCAATAATCACATGCTGGCCGCAGCCGCCGAGCAGCAACACCATTGCAATGATAGCTATAGATACACATTTCATTCGTAACCCCCGCATCGAAATACGAACCTGTTCACTGAGCCTTACTACCTTCTTATGTGACTTCTCCGCAATGAATAAATATCCTTCTCAGAGGCAAAAACAACCCCTTCAGCAATTCCTCAATAAACCGCTTTGACGCTAACTAAAGAAAAACCGTTTCCAAGTCTTGTTTGAAAACGGTTTTTCTTTAGTCAGCCATTAGTGAGTCATCAGAGCTAATGCGTTCTTAGCAGCGGTACGTCCAGAGTTTATATTATTACCATTGCAAGTACCACCAACTTTGAAGGTGTACATATTTGCCCAAAGCATAGTACCCTCTATCCCGACTACATACAAACCTTTTATAGGGTTTCCCTTTGTGTCTATTGCATTGAAATTATTGTCCGTCTTGATTGAGCCGATCGCTGCGGTAATACTATACCCTACATGTAGCCCATAGAGCGAACCCGGGTTGAAAGAGATAAGTGCAGAAGGATCCTTACCAAAACCAGCGTCATCTTGCTGCTTGCAAGATGCGTTATAACGTTCAAAGGTTTCATTTAAATTAGCCGGATCAACGTTCATAGCTTTAGCCAGTTCATCAACAGAATTACCAGAAACGATTTCACCTGAATTCAAACCATCCTGCAGTTGTTTTATTGCCTCAGCGTCCCCGTCAGTGAACTTATCCATCAGCGCCTGATCCATTACAATGAATGTTTTCTTGGTAGACCTTACCGGGATGGCCATGCTCATTGGGTTTTCTCCTGCAAAGTCTTCATTTACGAATCGCCGGCCTTTCTCGTTGACCCAGATGGCATAAGGGGCCGCAACACCAATCCAGAAAGAGAATTTTCCGTTTTGGAAATAGCCTGGAAGTCCCTTAATACTCAGGATATTTAAATAGGCGGCATTCTGTCGATTGTTCGCTCCGCCGGCCTCCACAACCATGCGATTTCCGCTGCCATCACTTCCTGGGAACCCTTCATAATGATAATATTCTGTATTGATACCGTTCTCTGCAACATACTCCAAATTCTCAGCAAAACCACCAGTAGCCACAATTACTGAAGAAGCGTTAATCTGAAGGGTCTTGCCATCACCGGTTGAAGCATAGACACCTTTTGCAGCGCCAGCCTCATCCATAATCAACGATTCACCTTTTGTTTTATACATGAACCGCACTCCTGCCTTTTCGGCGGCAGCCAGCATTGGAACAACATAGTCTTGTGCACCTGCACCACTCTCATAATAGTGGAACACTTGGTTTGGGTGCGGGTTTGATTTGTCGCCGGAGCCAATCTCGCCGAATTTAACACCATGATCAAGCAGCCAGTCCAGATTTTCCCCTGAGTTTTTAATAAGGTCAATATAACCTTCGCCAGAACTTCGGAACTGACCGGTCTCAAGCTCTTCGCGAACCAGCTTTCCCAAAGATGGTATCTTAATACCTTGTTCTTTCTGCATTCTTGACCCTACAGCAAAACATCCTTCAACGCCCCTTGCACCACCACCTGCGGTGCTTTGTCCTTCAATGCATACAACCTTAGCTCCTGCCTCACCCGCTTCAACAGCAGCAGCCAAACCAGAAGCTCCAACCCCGATAATAACGATATCGCAACTTATTACCTCATCTGCTTTAAAAGCCTTTTTAGTGGTTCCGGTGGATTCTGTTTGAACATTTGATGTACATCCACTCAATCCTAATGCCGTAACACCTGCAACACCTACTGCTCCTTTCAAAAATGTGCGTCGACTAACTCCCTTTATCTCCTCATTCAATGTTAAGCCACTCCTTTTGAAGTTTTATCATAATTCAGTCTCATTATATGCTTTGACAAATTATAACAAAAGCAATTAGAGTGGTCCCTTGGCGCAATCTAGTGTTGCTCAGAGGCGGCCCTATAGTAGGAGCTTATTTTATACTGCTTTCTTGCCGGTATGGATGCAATATTGAACCGGACTCGTTCGTGCCAATTTTTGATTTACACGGGATGTAATACTTGTATTTTTCTTTAAAAATTCTTTTAATTAAATTACAATACTTTGATTTTAATAGATTCACTTTTAAATTATCAGCATTTTTATTCTAAAAATAAATCCTTAAATGGGGATCCGCATATCTTATGAACTTGTAGCCTTTTTTTGCTAATTAAACAGCAACCACGGGGACTCGGTATAGCCCTTTGTCTTGGTCCACCAAGTCATAAATTGTCATAATATCGGACACGAAATAATCTCCTTTTTTCCAATAGGGAAAAAGCTCTTTATAATAGTCTGTATCAAATCCATCCGTATAAAATATAATTGGAGAATTGAGAATATCGGCTTCTACTAACATCTCTTTATTCGCCACTTTGTTATTTTCGTTAACCATAAAAAAGGCTGGACTTTCAATTAGGATATCGCTCTGATTTAAAGCGCTTTTATCCGGTGTCCAGGCAATTATCACGTCTACTTTTTGATTTAATAGATATACATGTGCTTCCGCACCAGTACAATGTATAATTTTGGGATTAACAACAGGATACTTTTCCTTAAACTCATTAATTCCTTCAAGAAAGAATGTATATAAATTTATTGGAATACAAATAGCAATATCAACAATTTTCTCATTCATACACATCATTTTATGCAATTCATCATACTGCTCTATTAATTTCCTTGCATGACCAACATATTTATCTCCAGTGCTTGTAAGTTTAATACCGTTATGGGTTCTCACAAAAAGATTTATATTAAGTTCACGCTCCAATGAGAGGATTGCCCGGCTTACTGCTTGTCTACTGACATATAAGCTGTCGGCAGCATCTTGAATTGAACCGCATGCAGCCACTGTAATGAAATAACGTAATTGTAGGATATCCATAACTATATCCTCCCTTTTAATTCTTTGATGAAATCATAAATACACGAAGCGAATTAGAATGGTTAATATCTAAAATCAAATATGTCTATCAGGAAAGCACTGTTGTAATGACATCAATGACTGGTTGTACACTCTTTTCTCTCGCCATACTTAGAATCTCCTGCTTATTGAAAAACTGTATAGATATCTACAAATTGGAGTATATGCCGATTTTATCATCGTGTGCGTTGTGTTGGGTATCGCCTGTCTTATTATTGCAAGTTCGGCTAAAAAGAAGGCCAGATAAGTGCACAAGCTTTAGACTTCAATATTGTATTGAAAGTTGCATAGAGTTAAAAGCCCGCTTACGCGGGCTTTTAACTCAGATGATTCATGAATATATATAAATTTTCCTGGGGAGCTGTTATTTTTTCGCCTGCTCCAAAGCAAGATTGACGGCTTCTTTAATCGCTGCTGACGACAGTGTGGCACCACTGATGGTTTCCACTTCCGTGGATTGTGCTTCGACGATTTTACCGGGAAGTTCTGCCACAGCGCGGGAGCCGATACCCTCGGTTTCATGATTTTCCACAACCGTGACGTCGGTAATTTTATCACCCTTGATGGTGACAGATACTTTCAGCCCGGGCTGAATTCCTTTGTCGCTGGTTCCTTCGTAAGTTCCGTCCTTATACACGCTTGTGCTGGCTGGAGAGGTGCTTCCGCCGCAGCCAGCCGCTAAAAGCACAACTGCCAGCAACACGCATATTACAGTAAATAATTTAGTCTTTTTCATCTGTATCTCCTTAGATTATTAGATTTGTTTGACAGCATTTTCGCCGGCAATGTATCCATAAAACATACACAGTGAGTGCGAAATACCCTTGCAAGCAATTGGATAAGCCACATGGTAGCGATTGCCCTGAATATTGCCGGCAACGTAAAGCCCGGGGATAATTTTGCCCTCTTTGTCATAAACATGACAATCTTCATCTGAAACCAGACCGCCGGCTACAATCAATGTCATTGACATACCGCTCTCAAATGTATAAAACGGTCCTTTTTCAATGGTGTGCAGACGGGTTGCAACTTTGCCAAAGTCCACATCCTTGCCATTTCTGGCTAACTCATTATAACGTTCAATTGAGGCCTTAGCTTTTTCTTTATCGCGAATATCCGTTAAAGCCAAAAGCTCATCAATCGTTTCCGCCTTAAACATGGTGGCATTTTTTTGTGCTACCGCGTCTTCCACGGCGTCACGCATAATGTAGGGACTAATACCGTCAATCGTCAGATTCTCAGGTGTTGGCTTATCAACCACATAAGACGAGCATCCGTGCATGGCTTGAAAATACGGCACAGATTCTGCCCAGGTAGAATCAAAAATTGTCCAGCATTTACGTTCCGGCTGAGCCTCAAGTTGATTTTGTACTGCTTGACCGCCTTGATCTTCGTTCATAAAACGCTCGCCATTCACATTAAGACGCAAAAACGGAGCTGTGCCGATGCCGCCCTTGGATGTACCAAAATGGCCCATATAGTGAGTCATTGGAGCGTGCTTTTGCTGAATGGCAGCATTCACGTACGAGCCCAAAATCAGACCATCGCCCTGGTTGGTACGATTACCTTCGACGTCCACATCAGGCCACATCAAAGGTCCATTATTTACAACAAAATCAGGGTTGTAATAAGCAAGGATATCTTTGTTGCTTGAATAATCGCCGGTTGCCAAAATCACACCCTTGTTGGCAGTTATTTTTTTGTAAGCGCCGCTTGCAGCATCACGCACAAATACACCTGTAATTCTGTCGCCCTCTTTAATCAATTTCTCGGTAAAATGTCCGGTTAAAACTTCAGCACCATGTTCAATCGCTTTGTCAACATTGGCCTTAACAATAGCGTGTTGATCGGGGTTGGAAAATTTGACCGAAACGGGATAAGTTGGAGCCGCTTCTTTTTTCCAATCAAAGTGTTCCGGCAGCGGCACATAAAATGGCCAGAGCACTTGCTCTTTGTCAGTAGGAATTGGATCGGTAGAGTTTGGTGCAATGTATAAGCGATCTCCCATCGCATCGCAAAACCAGTCAAACACCGGACCAACGTTGTGAGCCCATTTTGAATATATTGCCCGTTTGGGATAGTAGCACATTTCTTCCATCTCGCGGTCAACGATGATGTCCGGGTCAACATAATCATCAAAACCCTCGCCGCGCTTCCAGGTTGCAAACACCTTTGACTTGCCGGGCACGGCATATTCGCCCGAGCGGCAAACACCGGCGGTCTTAGCCTTTTCAATTAAGATTACGCTGGCGCCTGCTTCGGCGGCTTTGCGCGCTGCACAAGTTCCGGCAACACCGGAGCCAATAACGACAACATCGGCTCTTTTTTCTTCGGAGATGTCCGTGGGATCCGCCGGCTCGGGCGGCAGCCACGCGAGTTCATTTTTGGATTGCGCTTTCCAATCGTAGCCTGTTGTGTCAGAACCGGAATCTGTTGCCGGAACACCGGCATTGCCGCCACTGTCGCCGGAGCTTGGGGCACAAGCTGCTAAACCGGTCGCTACAACGGTTGCACCAATAGCTCCCATTCCCTGTAAAAATCGGCGCCTTGATACTTCTGTACTTTGCTTGGTTTTTTCTTTCATAACTTAATCTCCTCCCTTTGCTTTGTGATTTTTTTAACCAAGCAAATTATCCGACATGCTTTGGCAAAACACTATCCACTAATCGTAAGATTTGCCATAGAAAGTGTCCACCAATAGGGGGATTACATAGTGTTTGAGTAAAATAAGTGTGATGAGACTTGCCTTTTTGGTATAAACGTCTTAAAATCAGACTATGATAAAAAGCAAACGAACATCTAACATTTATGCAATTTACACACGCAATTGGTCTACATTGGTAGGCCTTTTTTGCGTGGTGTATATATGGGCTTGCATTTTTTCTGCATTTTTTACCAACCAATACATAATGGTTGCCCCGGGCAAATGGGGTTATATAGGCGTTTGGGTTGGCATTGTTGCCGCGGCGATTATTTTTGGATATTTATCGCTAGCACACAAAAAAGAACTGTTGATTAAATGTGAATTAATCTTGCCGTCATTTTGTGCAACACTACTGGTTGTATCAAGGTTTTTCTTTAGCTGGCAAGATGATATTTCATTATTTGCAGCAAATGTAATACTTGGATTTTCCACCTTAATAATACTTGTTCTGGCGTTTTTAGGTATCAAAAACGAAACCTATGCCGGCATACCACAGATTGTCACAATTGCTATAATAATATCAATCTATATATGTTATTTCATTATTATATTTATTTCTTGGCCTTTTGTTGGTGACACTCTGGCAAACCAAATAGGTCAGGCATTATTGGTATTTTTTTTGTTTAGTGTTTCTTTCAATATGTTTTTGCGCATGCAAAGAATTGAACCTTCCGACGCAGACATAGAATCAGCTAAAGAAAAACCTATATCAATAGAAAACATTACTATAAAATATAAACTATCGCCTCGCGAAGCCGAAGTTTTATTATTGCTCGCTCAAGGTTACAGCGCGCCGTTTATTGCTGATAAATTTTTTATATCTATTGGCACTGTAAAAACTCATATTAAACGCATTTATATGAAATGCGGAGTGTCCAAACGCGACGAGTTGATTAAGTTGTTGCATTTGTAGGATTGCCTCATATTTCTGCTGGGTTTCTATGCTTACCACACACCTGCCAAAACAAATATAGAAGCTCGCTGACTCAGCGAGCACAGCCAAAGAACGGTACGGATTTCCTCCGCACCGTTCTTTGGCTGTGCACTCTATCTGTTCTTACCCCCACTGCCGTAGGTGTCAACTGCGAATTTAACTGCCTTTTCAGCGGTTGCCCAGTTTGAGAGATCGCCGTAAAACGGACTTGCCTCGCCGCCTTCGGCCTTGATCAGTTCGGCTGTGCCTTCTGCGTCACCGGCCAGCGACACCATTTGCTTCCAGTCTTCCTCAGGCATATCCTCTTTTTTGTATTTGCTCAAAAAGTAGCACCGGGCTTTCTGGATATTGCGGAGCAGGTTTTGGCTGAGTGCCGTGCGCCGTGAGGAGCGAAAGGTTCCGCCATCAATGAATAATTTTAAGAGGCTTTTTAGCGGGCGGCCACTCCTTAATCGTCTCAGCTATGGTCTCAAGCAGCTTCTGGGCCTCTTTTCTTTTTTCTTCCTTCAGCTTCACATCAAGATGGGTCAGATTGGTCAGAGCTGTCGTCAGCTCGAAGAAGGTGGTGCTGATGGTCTTACAGCAGGTGTTACAGCGCTCCACATATTTAGCGGCAGCGTTGGGGTCAACTTCCGTTTGCAGGTTGTGAGTCGGTAAGGAAGTATTGTTTGCCGGAGAAGCATTGCTGCCTGAGGAGCCGGCACCGGCAGCGGCAGCTTCCCCCGTGACATTTTCCGAAGGATCAGGCTGGACCAAGGCTTTGGCCTGTTCCTTTTTAAATTCAGAGAGGGTGCTGTCGATCAGCTCCAGTCCTTGTTTGAGGACTTCATTTTCCTGAAGGGCCTGCTCCTTCTCCTGCTTGGCCTGGTCCCTGTCTTTCAGAGCCTGCTGCAGCTCCTGTTTCGTCATATCGGCTACATCGTTTTGGGCCAGAAATTCCTCCCGCTCCTCTGCGGGCAAACCCAGCAGGAGGACGGCCTGGGTGTATGTCAAATTGGTCACCAGTGACCAATTTGAACTGCTCTCTCCTTCAGAGGCGCTTGGTCCGTATTCTTCGTAAAGCTGGATCAGCCTGTCAGCAGTTCGACGGGAATAGCTCACCGACTCTTCCAGCCACTTACCCCATTCTCCGTGCTTGACCAGGCTCTTCGCTTCTTTCAGCCGGCAGCCGATTTCCACGGCACTGGCCAGCAGGATTTTTTTGGTCTGGTGGGTAATCATATTGATTTCAGCCGCGATCACCGGCGGCGTCCGTTCGGTCACTAAATCATTCACTCCATCTGCCCGCCTTTCCTTAATTCGTCTAATGCAGAATATGCCGACGGCCAATGGATAGTGAGACTAGTAAGGGCTATGTTTTCAACCTTGGAAAACATAGCCCTTTATACCAACTCAGCAATTTCTCGATAAACCCATCAGATATTCGACTTTCTTCAGCGTTGCTGCTGCTTTTTGGGCAGCTTTAGCTGCACCGGCAGTTAATATTTGATCAAGGTAGTCACTATGAACAAATTCATGATACCTTTCCTGAATGGGACGCGTGGTTTCGATGATGGCTTCGGCAAGATCATTTTTGAATTGACCGTAGCCCTTGCCCTCATATAATTGTTCGATTTCATCTGTGGACTTATCTTTAATTAAAGAATAGATGGCCATCAGATTGGATATGCCGGCCTTATTCTCTCTATCGTAATAGATTTTGTTTTCCGAATCAGTTTGAGCTCGTTTAATCTTTTTGAGGATTGTTTCCGGTTCGTCAAGCAAATAAGGCGTCGCCAGAGAATTGGTGTCAGATTTACTCATCTTTTTCTTTGGTTCCTGGAGAGACATAATTCTTGCGCCCACTTCCCGGGTATGAATAGCGGGGAGCTTAAAGGTTTCCCCATAACGGCTGTTAAAACGCTGGGCTAAATCTCTGGTTATTTCAATGTGTTGCCTCTGATCGTCCCCAACCGGCACATAATCCGTTTGGTAGAGCAGGATATCCGCAGCCATTAAGGGCGGATAGGTAAGCAGGCCGGCGGGGATGGAGTCACCACTGCCGTGCCGCTGCGCTTTATCTTTATATTGAGTCATCCGTTCAAGTTCGCCAATAGTGGCCAAGGTAGTCATGATCCATCCTAGTTTGGCATGTTCAGCTACTTCGGATTGAATAAATAGAGTTACCTTATCAGGGTCCAAGCCGATTGCCAGATACAATGCGGCTAAATTCCTGATGTTGGCCCAGAGCTGCTTAGGGTCTTGGGGGACAGTGATTGCATGTTGATTGACAATACAGAAGTAGCACTCATGCTCATTTTGATAGTTGGTAAAGTTTTTCATTGCGCCAAGAAAATTCCCTAAAGTGATTGTTCCACTAGGCTGCACACCTGAGAAAATTACTGCCATAACTGTCACTCCTTAAATAATTAATTAACTAAAATAAAAAATCCAATCATCCTCAAGGGACGATTGGACCGTGGTACCACCCATATTTGTTTAATATATTACCACATATTAAACACTCTTTCCGTACTGAATCATACGGCACCTTTGTAACGTGTGGATTATCACGTCAACTCCTACTGATAGTTCGGGTTGCTGCTCAAGAGGCCATTCACTATTTATTCCACACTGATTCTCACCAACCATCAGCTCTCTGACGCTTCCTAAATAGTTACTCTTCTCTGTCATTGCTTTTCATCGCTATTTATTGTTAAAAGATAGTTTATCAGCTTTATACCCTTAAATCAAGTTTTGCATCGTGCCCAAGCTCTTTAGCTCAAATTCAAATTCGTCACCAGTGTCGAATTTCAACTCTGCCAAAGCACTTATCCATCTTCACTTCTAAAACCTGAACATACCCTACTTCTGCCGAAACAAATCCTCCGTCTTCAGCCCATTGGCCTTAACCATCTTCCGCCAGCCCGCTTCCGCCGCGAATTTATAGGCAAACCTGGGAAAGTTGGCTGTAATAAAGATATTATCCCCACCGGTACGGTGGGCAATGTTCGCGGCCAGGGTTTGCAAAGCCTTGCCCAGATTCTTCTTCGGTCCGCTCCCTGCCAGGACATTCTTTATCGCCGGAAGCATTCCTCCTGCTCCGATCCCCAGGCCCTGCCCCCATTGCCGGCCTGATTTTTCACACCAGTTTTCCACCATTTCCAGAGCCAGACCGCATTGCTCTCCCTCATAAAAACCGCAGTTTACCAGACAATAGACCGTGACCTTTGGCGTCGGTCGGGCTTTAAAGTGATTCTCCAGCTGAGCCAAACAACTGAGCAGATGAGAAGGGATTCCGTCCACGTATAGAGGAAAAGCCAAAACCCAAACATCCTGCTCTTCCAGCTGCTCCATGTGTTCAAGGCTCAGCTGCGGCTTGCGGAAATCATATTCTGTAATCTCACTGTCCCTCACAAAAGTCCGCAGTGCCTGTAGTGCAGCTTCTGAAGCACTGTTTTTGGCCTTGGGACTCCCGTTGATCAAGGCTATTTTCATTTCAGCTGTCCCTCCAGTTCGGCCAATTCCCGGATAAAAGAAACCTTGACTCTTTGACAGTTCAGATTGATTGCATTGGCCCGGACTAATTTCTCCGCAGTCTGTCGCTCTTTTTCCGTGATCTCACCATAAAACCAAACGCTGAAATCCAGGGACTGTTCATAGCGGGGCCTGTGGTGCATTTCCCCGTTTCTAATCACAAAATAGGGATGAATATAGGAGATGCTCCGATCCAGCACATTTTTGACAAAAGGGCTGTATCCGCCGTAGAAGCATTGGCTGACAATGATCAGTTCACTGCTGTGCCCCAAATCCGCTCCCATGTCACCATACTCGTCCCGGATCACGCAGGCCCCCGGCGTTTTGACCCAGCAGCCAAAGCAGCCGATACAGTGCCGGATTTTGCCGTTATTGGTGACGATTTTGGTATCTCCGCCCAGCCCGGGCCTGATTTTCCCCAGCTCTTCCTGATCAAGATCATGGATTAACAGCTTCATAGCGTTCCTCCACCCCATTATTTTTGATTTTATCCTGTAAATTAATTGAATCTTTCTTCTTTGAATCTATCTTCATTATACTAACTTAAATGGAAAACACCACCGTTGCCAAATTCAAATTTTCCGCCTGCTCCTATCTCGAAATGCTTCTTGGCAATCCCTAAATCAACGAGATCCATTGCATAGTCATCGGCAATTCCAGCGCTTAAGCTGTTGTTCTCATACTTAAACATTGCCTTTTGGCTGTTTTTAGCACTTGGGGCAAGCAATACGGCTTGCATTCCGTTTTCTACCCATTGAGGCAGAGGTTGATCGCTGATGATTCTTTCTGCCATGGCCTTTACTTTTCGATGTGTAGCTGACCGCATCATTTTTTCCGTTAGAGAGGGAGCGGCCACTCTCCCTACTAAAACAACACAAACCAATTCCTCACTGTCATTAACCATAAGTCCGCCCTTATCGAAGGTGCCTCCGACCCAGCAGGTTCCCAAACCTAAATCAGTGATAGCAAGAACTAACTCTTCTCCATAATAGCCTAAAATCTTGGAGTTCTTTTTTCCCTTTCATCACTATAAGTGAACGTACATTCGTAAATAAACCATAGCTCTTGCTTAATTTCTGAAAGGCATGGCTTCCATCCGCCAAGAATGTCATTGCTAAGCCGGATGCTTCATTTAATTCGTTAACAAGCGCAATGATTTTTGCTTTTTCCTGATCTGTAATCAGCTCTTTGGCAAATTTTCTCCGGGAAATTCTATTTTCTAGAGCACTCCTCATAAAATTACCTCCAAATTATTCATCATTCCCTGTCTTTTTGCTCTGTTTAATTATTTGTCTGGCGTAAACCGGCAAATAATTAAATCCAACGAATATGAGTGTTCTGCTGAGGTGGTGTACTTGCTACAAGTTACTATAATTCCTTTTTCCTGCTCAGCAAGTAGGCTATCGGGAGCGAAACAGCCAAGAAAACAAGCCCCACGCTAACGCAGCATAATATTATCAGATATTGATGAGCAGAGAAGAATTGGAGTGCTTTGCTCATACCAGTCAGAAAACCCGGCTGTTTGAAGAGAAACATCAGCAGAAAGAACAGCAGGAAAATCGGAGCGATCGTAAATATATAGGTTTTGGAAAAAGAGAATCGGGTGAAGATTGGGTAGGATATGCCCACCGCAAAGCAATAGTACGCAAAAGAAAATCCCAAAACAGCAAGGAACGGCAATGTTTCCAGGGTAATATTCAAAGCGCGATATAGAATCAGGGCCACAACCGCCATAATGGCTGCACAGCATATTCCCAAAATCAAAGCATATAGATAACGCGCCAGCACTCGCTCCAACTTTTTGAGGGGCAATATGCCATAGAGCTTATCAAGGTTGTTTTTCTCATTGATCTGAAATATCGTGCTTCCTAACGCTGTAGCAAACATCATTGCGATTGCTGTAATAACTGACGGCTGCTTTGTCGCCGCACCAATGAAAATAACGGCGATGATCTCAATGGCAAAGACAGGCAGGGAAGCTTTCACGGTGTACAAGTCAAGCTTCACGGCATTGTATACTCTATTCATTGCGCATTCCCCCTTTGCCGATACGCACAAGGATTTCATCAATCGTCGGCACTTCCGTCACGAGCCGCTCTGACAACAGCTCCGACTTTGAAGACAAAAGCAGTCCGCTGAAACCGGTAGTGTTTGACAACAGTCCGATGAGCTGTGATTTCAGGGAGTCCGTCAGATCGTCGGCACCGCCTCTTACAATAAGGAAATACGCCTCCAGATCGTCCTTGGCACCCGTAAAAAACATCTTGCCATTGTCAATCAGCGTGATGTAATCCGCAATTTTCTCTAAATCCGCCGTGATGTGCGTCGAGAAAAACACGCTTTTTTCCCCATCGGAGATGTATTCGCGCAAGATATCGAGCAGCTCGTTGCGGGCCACCGGGTCAAGTCCGCTTGTCGGTTCGTCTAATATGAGCAGTTTGGCATTATGCGACATAGCCACAGCGAGCATCAGTTTCAATTTCATACCGCGTGACAAATCCTTGACTTTTTTAGAGGAAGGCAGTTTGAACTTTTTCAGATAAGCGGCAAACTGCCCGCTGTCCCATTCGCCAAAAAACCCCTTTACAACTTTTTCAACCTCGCAGACACGCCACACGTCCACAAAAAAGATTTCGTCAAAAACAGCCGCCAGTTTCTGTTTAACTGCCAGCTCGTCCTCTATGTTGTCAGAACCGAAGATTTTGACCTCGCCGCCTGTTCGGTTCGCCATATTCAGGATAAGCCGTATTGTCGTTGTTTTCCCCGCGCCGTTCTGTCCGACAAACCCCATAATGTATCCAGGGGGCAAGGTAAACGAAATGGAATCCAGCGAGAAGTCATTATAAATTTTACAAAGGTTTCTGACCTCCAAAGCGTTATGCATAGTGATTCCCCTCCATCGTAAATTCAAGCAGTTTATGCAGTTCTTCACGGGAGATTTTGGCGATTTTCGCCGCTCCAATCGCCATACTGAACCCACTCTCAATTTTACGGAGCATTTGCTCTCTTACCAGTTCGCTCTCTACCGACGATACAAAGCAGCCTTTACCTTGGAGGTTGTATATATAACCCTCCTGCTCGAGCTCGGAGTATGCCCTTGTCGTGGTGACGACGCTCACTTTTAAATCGGCGGCAAGCTGGCGTATCGAAGGCAGCGTATCATCAGCGTGAAGCTCTCCGCTTAGAATCGCCTCTTTAATCTGCTCCTTAATTTGCTCGTAAATCGGAACGCCTGATGCGTTCTTAATTATAACTCTCAATTGTAAATCACTACCTTACCGCGACCGATTATATCGTATTTACTGTACTTATTTAATAATAACACTTGATGCTCTATGCGTCAACAGGTTGTTTCACCTGTTGTTTCTGATTTTCAACGCTCTATTCAGCTATTTTCAAGACAGTACAAACCTTACCCTGAAATAGTAAAAATCGCCTCCTGCTCACGGCATGAGGCGATTTTTTATAGCATTTCTTGTTCAGCGGGACGAGAACATTTCCCGGCTCATTCTGTCAATTTCCTGATTGACCTGGGCATAGACGCCGGGATAAATGCTTTCCGGCCCACCCATGGTCAGACAGGGAATAAAATAGTTCTTGCCGCATCTCCGGCAAGCTCTCTCCACTGCCTCTGCACATCGTTCAGGCTTCCAGTCCGGAAGATCAAGATACCCGCTGTCTATATCTCCCATGAAGGTAATCTTCCCCCCATATTTCTCGATCAGTTCAGGGGTGTTGTTGGTGGTCATGACGCCTTGCCAGATATCAACTCCCATTTCGATCATAAAGGGAACCAGATTAGCGGCATAGGAATCGCTGTGATGGACGATCAACTCCACGCCATTGGCTTTATAATAGCCATAGATTTTTTTATAGGCGGGGAGAAAAAACTTTTTGAACATTTCCGGAGAAAGGAAAGAATTGATCTGGCTGCCCCAATCGTCATGATGGAAAAGAGCATCCGGATGAATTTTTTCGATGACGATTTTGGCATAAGCCAATTCGAATTCGGTCAGGTAGTCGATCAGTTCGTGCATGGCTTCCGGTTCTTCATATAAGGCCATTAATGCGTCTTCCATACTCATCAGGTGATGAGTCATTTCAAACACTCCCGGCGCAGCCATCATCGTCACAAATTCCTCATTGCGGTCGACAGCCTGGGCATGGGCGATCGCCGGGGCCCAGGTTTCATCATCGGTGGGAATCACAGGCGCTTGGACGTATTTTCTCCACTCCGTGATATCTTTTAAAACCTTGTGCTCTTCATCATGTACTGGAAAAGGTCCGATTTGTCCCTCCGGCCACATCCAGGTTATTCCCCAGGCTGCTTTGGAGGTCTGCCCCGGGGCCGGAAAAGCAGCCATCGTTACGCTGGCTTCCATGATGAGATTCATGAACTCATACTGCTTGACAAACCGGTCCGGGTTTCCGCCTTTTAAGGTTTCCCATAAATTCTGACGCTTTGTCAACATATAAATCTGCCCTCCCTGTATTTAGGCTTTCCTTACTATAGCTATTAAACAAGCCGGTAGATAATTCCTCTTTAAACTCCCAATCTTTTTCAGCACCGGCAACGATATCTTTTCAACTGTTGTGCCAGAGATAATTTTGGAGACAGCAGAACTTCTTACCAGGCTATTGACTTTTCAATTCAGTATAGTACACTACGTATTAGTATGAAACATACTAGTATGTAGTGTGGGAGGACTCATTATGTCGCCGGTTGAATGTATGGTGCTTGGGTTGTTGTATCAAGGGTGCAAATATGGCCACGAAATAGACAAGGTGGTTACGGAACGCCACATGCGTATCTGGTCGAAGTTGACCCGCGCTTCAATGTATCAAGCGTTAACCCGAATCGAAGAAAAGGGTTGGGCGAAAACTACTGTCGAAAAAGATGGCAACTTCCCGGAGAGAAAAATGTATATGCTCACTGATGCCGGGGAAGAAGCGTTGAAAGCAATGCTTTATGAGGGATTAGCATCAAGTGAGTACATTGAGTTTAAGATAAGCATTTATATCAGCTTTATTTATGTTTTGCCACCCCAGGAAGCGATTGAACAATTAACAAAAAGGTTAAAAGCAAGGATAGAATTGATGAACACTCTTCCCTCGCTTACCGACGAGGATGACAAAAGAATAGGGAAAAAAGCCAACCATAGACTGATCAAAGGGTATTATCAATTAGAAATTGAATGGTTGAAATCTTTGCTTGTCGAATTAAAGGATAATTTACAAGAGGGCGATCACCATGAAGATTAAAAATAACATGATTATGAAATATCTCAGAATTTTCCATATCATCACCGCCGCAATTTGGTTGGGCGGGGTTGTCTGTTTAAGCGGGCTTGCCTGGCTTTGTTTTTTTCATTTGGATGAAAGGGCATTTTTGACCGTCGCGCCGCTCATACCGGAGCTCTATTTAAAAGTCATTATGCCGGCTTCTTTATTGACCATTGTTCAAGGTCTTGTATATGGTATTTTTACGAATTGGGGATTTTTCAAGCATAAATGGGTGGCTTTGAAATGGATAGCCGTTCCCTTATTGGTAGCCTGTACCGGAATCGGTTCAATCGGTCAGATATTTTTAACTCTGCAAAAGGTAAAATCCGACGGTTTTACGGGGGGATTTACCGATGGCAGCATGGTTTTGCTGTTTATGGCGGCACAAGTTTTAATCATGATCTTTATGATAAGCATATCAGTGCTGAAGCCATTCAAAAAGAAATCTGCTGTTGCTTCATCCTAATTACCAACTTAAGGAAGAGAAGAAAAAACAGAAATGATAACATTGGGATTATATGGTTTATCAATGAAAACAAGCTGTTTCATAGGGATGTCCCCTTAAATGCTCAATCAAAAATATGTGTATTTTGGATATCCATCCGTTTCAGCATCTCATCTGTCCCCTGCTCCATGATTGCCTCATATACATCTTGTTTTACAGGAACTGCCCAAAGCAGATTTATCTTATCTCCTTTAAATTCGGGATAGACCGGCGAAGAAAGCTCTTTCATCAACCTTGCATCTTCCATCAAAGCAGTCTTCTCAACAAAAGCCTGTACGTCACAATATGGTGACCAACTCTCTAAAATGATTTCTGGCTCTTTCATACTCTAACTTATCTCCTTGCAAATTAATGTTACATTCTTCGGCCACAAAATTCTAATCTTATTGTATTGACATAGTTATTTTTCATATGATAAAATAAAAAGTTTGTGTTTTTGGACTATATGTGTTATGCTCATTAAAAGTTCAACATCACATAGGAGGTGGGGTCATTGTTTCAAGTTGGCGATAAGGTTCTTTATCCTTTGTATGGAGCAGGCATAATAGAGGCCATCAAAGAGAAGGAAGTCTTAGGAAAAAAACAGCTTTACTATTTCCTGAATATCCCTCACATTAGACTGAAGATAATGATTCCCATTGAAAAAACCAATGATGTAGGAATACGAGAAGTCGTAAAGCCTGATGTCTTACAACATGTACTCAACGACCTATATAATGGAACGACCGATCCCTTAAGTGATGATAACCAGAGATATCGCCGGGATATGAATAAATCCAAGATAAAAACAGGGGATATTTACAAAGGCACCGAAATAATCCGTGATTTGATGCGGAAAAGCAAAGTTAAGAAGTTAGGCGCGGAAGATAAAGCAATGTTGGAGAATGCTCTCCAAATTCTGACCAGTGAATTCATCCAAGTCAGAGGTGTTTGCAAAGAGCAAGCTGTTCATTTACTCAATGAAGCAATCAATGTATAAGTTAGAGACCATCTCAATGTTATTGAGTGGTCTCTTTTAAATCTTATTCATATTAAAAAGATGCCTGCAGAAGCGGACGGCCCGAGACTGACTAAACACCCGTGTAAATGGCAATAATCTCCACATAAAACAACAGTGGAGGTTATGGAATGAAACAGTCAAAAAACATTCTCACAGACAAGGAAATGGAACTGGTCAACTTACTGATGCAAGACTGCCAAAGCACAGGGGATATTCAGTCGAAACTGAAAAGACTGTTTGCCGGAACCATTGAGCAGATGCTGGAAGCAGAGATGCAAGACCATCTGGGGTATGAAAAAAACAGCATTGAAGGAAACAACTCCGGTAACAGCCGAAATGGCTATAATCGCAAGACCATCATCAGCGATTACGGCGAAAGTGAAATTGCCGTCCCTCGCGACCGAAACGGCGAATTTGAACCCAAAATCCTTGAAAAACGGCAAA
>NZ_FRDN01000007.1:0-37855 GCF_900143285.1 Desulfitobacterium chlororespirans DSM 11544 | reverse complement strand
GGTCAAAGACCGATGGGAGATCGTCCCCAGGGTCAAAGACCGATGGGAGATCGTCCTCAAGGACAAAGACCGATGGGAGATCGTCCTCAAGGGCAGAGACCACCTCAGAGACCCCCTGCAACTCCTGGTGCACCAGCGGTAGAGCAACCGCCTAAGCGTCAAATCGGTGAAAAGAAGAAACCACAAGATCGGAATTTTGAACGCAAAAAAGAGATGGAAAAAGAAATACGCGCACCACGAGGCAACAGACGCAATGTGAAAGCAGCACCACGTGAAATTCGTGATACAGCTCCTAAGCATATCGTTATTCCGGAAAGTCTAACGGTTCAGGATTTGGCAGCCAAAATGAGTCGCAAATCCGGAGAAGTTATCAAGAAACTGATGGATATGGGTGTCATGGCCACCATCAATCAAGAGATTGATTCGGAAACTGCTGTCATTATCGCGGGAGAAATGGGAGTTACAGTGGAGGTTAAGATCGAAAAGCCTATCACTGTGATTGAAGAGATTGAGGACGCTCCGGCAGAACTGCGGCCACGTCCACCCGTTGTCACTGTCATGGGGCATGTTGACCATGGTAAAACATCTCTCCTTGATGCCATACGGACGACTAAAGTCACAGCATCGGAAGCCGGGGGTATCACTCAGCATATTGGTGCTTATCAGGTAGAGATCAATGGACAAAAGATCACCTTCCTTGATACCCCGGGCCATGAAGCGTTTACCGCTATGCGTGCTCGCGGGGCTCAAGTCACGGATATAGCCATTCTCGTTGTGGCTGCAGATGATGGTGTGATGCCCCAGACTGTTGAGGCGATCAACCATGCCAAAGCTGCCGATGTGCCGATTATTGTAGCTATCAACAAGATTGATAAAGAAGAGTCTAACCCAGATCGGGTAAAGCAGGAACTGACCGAGTATGGACTGGTGGTTGAAGAATGGGGAGGAGACACCATCGCGGTGCCTGTCTCAGCCAAAGCCCGCATGAATATTGAACAGCTCCTGGAGATGGTTCTGCTTGTCGCGGAAATTAAAGAGCTGAAGGCCAACCCCAACCGCAGTGCGACCGGAACAGTGATTGAAGCTGAATTGGATAAAGGAAAGGGACCTGTGGCGACAGTTCTCGTCTCTAAAGGAACCTTAAATGTTGGCGATATTATTCTCGCCGGATCCTCCTTTGGCCGCATTCGTGCCATGGTGGATGACAAAGGACGCCGTGTTAAAAAAGCCGGTCCTTCCACTCCTGTCGAGGTTCAGGGGCTCAATGAGGTTCCCAAAGCCGGTCAAGTCTTCAATGTTGTTGACGATGAGAAACATGCCCGCCAGATTGCCGAAGCACGTGCTAACGAGCGGAAGGCTGAAGAAGTGCGGCAGACGACTAAAGTCAGCTTAGAGGACCTTTTCGATCGGATTAAAGAAGGGGAAGTCAAAGAGCTGAATGTGATCATCAAGGCTGACGTTCAGGGCTCCATTGAGGCTCTGAAGCAATCACTGCTTCGCTTATCCACCAGCGAAGTCCGAGTCAACCCTATTCATGGGGGAGTTGGGGCAATTACAGAGACAGACATCATGCTTGCCGCGGCTTCCAACGCTATCATCATTGGCTTTAACGTCCGTCCCGACGCCAATACCAAAGCAACAGCAGAGCTGCAAGGAGTAGATATGCGCCTCTATCGGGTCATCTATGATGCGATTGAGGATGTTAAGGCTGCTATGACAGGTATGCTGGATCCTGATTTTAAAGAAGTGGTACAAGGCCGGGCTGAAGTTCGCCAAGTCTTTAAAGTTCCCAAAGTTGGAACTGTCGGCGGATCTTATGTGCTCAACGGCAAGATCACAAGGCACTCCAAAATCCGCGTCATTCGTGATGGCATAGTCATTCATGAAGGAGAGCTGGAATCCCTGAGACGTTTCAAGGACGATGCCAAAGAGGTTGTGGAAGGCTACGAATGCGGTATTGGAGTAGCAAACTTCAATGATATTAAAGAGGGAGACATTATAGAGGCCTTTATCATGGAAGAAGTGAAACGACAACTATAATTCACCCCTATGGAGGGAGACCACATGGCTAAACATCGTTCGAATAGGCTCGCCGAGACCCTAAAGCAAGAAATATCCCAGTTGATCCGGGAGGAACTCAAGGACCCCAGGATTGGCTTTGTGACGGTGACCAGTGTCGAAGTCGCCGATGACCTTGGCAATGCTAAAGTCTATGTCAGTGTTTTGGGTGACTCCCAGCAGGCTAAGGATTCATTGGATGCCTTAAAAAGGGCAGCGGGCTTCGTACGCAGCGAAATCGGCAAAAGGGTTCGCTTAAGGCATGCTCCTGAGATCGTGTTCAAGTACGATACTTCCATCGAGCATGGCGCTCATATCGCCCAATTGCTGCGGGGAGTAAAGCAGGAGGAAGAAAAAGACGAGGGCGAATCCCATGATGAATAGTGTAATAACTCAAATGGCAGAGGAATTAAGAAAAGCGTCAAAAGTGGCGCTTTTCTCCCATGTATCCCCGGACGGGGATTGCATAGGATCCATGCTGGGAATTGGCTTGGCATTAGAAGCTTTGGGGAAAGAAGTAGCGATGTTTAACCCCGATCCAATTCCGCGCAATTTAAGTTTTTTGTCCGGTGTAGACAAGATTACTCAATCAATGCCTGATCCTCTTCCTGAAACGTTGCTTTTTGTAGATTGCGCCGACTTGCAACGGGTCCAATTGCAAAGGGAGGATCTGCCCGCGGATGCTGTCATTCTGAATTTAGACCACCATATTTCCAATCAGAACTTTGGCAGGATTAATTGGGTGGATAGTCAGGCTGCAGCCAGCGGTGAGCTCGCTTATGCTTTAGTGCGCCGACTTAATGTGGAATTAACTCAGGAGATCGCTGCCAACTTCTATACAGCTTTATTGACGGATACCGGATCCTTTAAGTATTCCAATACCACTGCGAAGACCCATCAGATTGCCGGTGAACTCATCGAGGCCGGAATTAGCTTAAGTGATATTCATCATTTCGTCTTTGATCAAACCCCTATGGTTAAGTTAGAGTTGCTGCGGCGGGGCTTAAACCAATTGCAGTTTTTTGCAGAAGGGCAGCTAGGGATGATGACCTTAAGGAAACAGGACTTTGAGGAAAGCGGTGCTGAGGAAAGTTTAAGCGAAGGGCTGATCGATCATGCCCGAACTGTAGAAGGGGTAGAGGTCGCCGTCTTACTTAAAGAAGCCAAACCTGATGTCGTGCGTGTAAGCCTGCGCTCCAATCGCTGGTTTGATGTCAACAGAATTGCCGATAGTTTTGGCGGCGGCGGGCATCAACGGGCGGCAGGCTGTACCTTGCAGCTTTCTCTGGAAGAAGCAAAGCAGAAGATTCGGCAAACCATTGAGGAGGAGCTCAAGCTTGGACGGAGTCATTAATGTACTCAAACCCTCAGGGATGACTTCTTCTGATGTGGTCGTTCGCTTAAGAAGAATGTTGAACACCCGTAAAATTGGGCATACGGGGACCTTGGATCCTGAGGTTACGGGGGTATTGCCGATTTGCGTGGGTAAAGCCACCCGCTTGGCTGAATATATCACCAATCAGGGAAAATCCTATCGGTGTGAGATGATCTTTGGCATGACGACAGATACCCAGGATGCTTCCGGAGAGATTCTCCACAAGGAGCCGGCTCAGGTGAGTGCTGAGGATTTTCAGCGGATCATTCCTCAGTATCTTGGTTCCATCCGGCAGATTCCGCCTATGTTCTCGGCGGTGAAACACCAAGGGAAACGTCTTTATGAATTAGCCCGTCAGGGTCTGGAAGTGGAAAGAACATCCCGGGAAATACACATCGATCATTTGCAGTTTAGGGAATGGATTGAGGGTGAATACCCTAAGGCGATTTTTGAAGTGGATTGTTCAAAGGGGACCTATGTACGGACATTGTGCCATGATATGGGGCAGACTTTAGGGTGCGGGGCACATATGTCAGCGCTGGTCCGCCTCCGTTCCGGACCCTTTCATATTCAGGAGAGTCTATCCCTGGAGACGATTCAAAACTTTATGGAGCGGGATGATTATTCATTCCTGATTCCTTACATCCAAGTATTGGACTTACCCCGGGTGTCTTTGTCTCCGCAAAGAGCGCTGGCCTTTCGCAATGGGCTTTCTACAGCGAAAAGTCAAATTGAGGTCGAGGTTGAGACGGGTGAGGGGTGCGAAGTTCAAGTTTTTAGTGAAGAAAATTTTTTAGGTATAGGAATTTGGAAAGAGCAGGCCCTCTGTCCTTACAAAGTTTTTTAAGGATAAAAATAGAGTAGTACTGAGGGGAAGTTAGGTGGGGAACTATGCAAATCATCCAAGAATTACCGTCAAACCCTGGCAATCAGTGTGTATTGGCTTTAGGAAATTTTGACGGAGTGCATCTGGGACATCAACGCTTGCTTAAAAGCGGTTTGGAGCAAGCTGCTCAAAAAGGGGTGGACCTTGCCGTTCTTCTTTTTGAGCCTCATCCCTTGAAACTGCTTTTTCCGGAACGGGTGCTTGGCTTCCTGACCACTCCAAAAGAGCAGATGAAGTTGTTTTCCGAAATCGGTGTCGATCGGGTTTATTTAGTACCTTTTACTAAGGGAATGGCTGATACTTCTCCTGAAGGGTTTGTCAAAGATATCCTTGTTAAACTCGGCGTCATTCATATTGTGGTTGGCTTCAACTACTCCTTTGGTGCCTTGGGAAAAGGGACTGCTGAAGACCTTCAGCGTTATGGTCAAGACTATGGCTTTGGAGTCAGTGTGCTCCAGCCCCAGACTTTTGAGGGCAAGGTCATCTCTTCGACAGCCGTCCGCAAAGCTTTGCTTAATGGAGATGCCGTCCAGGCCAAGAAGCTGTTGGGCCGGACCTATAAGCTGGTGGGAACCGTGGTCGAAGGAGAAAAGCGCGGCCATGACTTAGGGTATCCTACAGCAAACTTAAAGATCCATGAAGACTTGATTATTCCCAAACGGGGAGTCTATGCCGTATGGGCAGAGATCGAAGGACGTCTTGTTCATGGTATGATGAATATTGGCATGAAGCCTACGTTTCATGAGGAATATGCCCTTACCGTAGAAATACATTTCTTTGATTTCAGCGGCGATCTTTATGGCATGGAATTAGCAATATGCTGTGAAGAGAAGATTCGTGATGAAAGAAAATTCAATGGTTTTGACGAGCTGAAGGGACAGCTGGAACGGGATGCCTTAAAGACGAAACAAGTACTGGAAGAAATCTTTGAAAACCCTGTTCAGGCCGTAAATGCTCATTAAATTCCTTTACAAATAGAAGTTTTTTTAGTAAAATACATGAGAACCGCTCGCTCGGGCTTGCGTTCTCCGTCGCAATTCTGGGCAGCAGGCGATTATTAGAATTAATGGAGGTAGACACCCATGATGACACCCGAAAGGAAAAAAGAAATTATTGCGAAGTTCCAACAACACGAAGGAGATACCGGTTCTCCTGAAGTGCAGATTGCCTTGCTCACTGAGCGCATTACCTATTTAACTGAGCACTTCAAGACCCACAAGAAGGATCATCACTCCCGCCGTGGTCTTTTGAAGATGGTTGGACAACGCCGTGCTCTGCTTAACTATCTGAAAGATATGGACTTCAATCGCTATCGTAAGATTATTTCCGATCTCGGCTTACGCCGTTAATCTTGTGCGCAGAACACTATAAAATGGAGAGAAAAGAGAGACAGATTATTCCTGTCTCTCTTTTTTATACGTATCAGGGAAAATAAAGCTTTTTTGGCAGATAGTAAGGGCAACTAAAGATGACCCTTTCACCAGGGCTCAGCGAAATCAGGTTTTCTTTATATAATTAGTTTTTTTAATCTAAATGCAGGAAATAATAACAATATGTCGAAGATGAATCAAGTTAAGAAGAAAATAGTTGGAGAGAATTTTAAGGAGGTTCCATTGTGACACAGGAAGTATTAGAACGTTCGATCCAGGTCGGCGGCAGGACGATGACCTTCCAAACCGGGAAAATAGGTAAGCAAGCAGGCGGTGCCATTTTCTGCCGGTATGGGGATACCGTTGTTTCAGCATTTGCTACTGGAAGTGCTCAACCAAGGGAAGGTATTGACTTTTTTCCGTTGACCGTTGAATTTGAAGAGAGACTCTATGCCGCCGGAAAAATTCCGGGAGGCTTTATTAAGCGGGAGGGGCGCCCCAGTGAGAAGGCGATTCTGTCTGCCCGCCTCATCGATCGGCCGATTCGGCCCCTATTCCCCGAAGGTTATCGCAATGATGTACAAGTCGTTGCTCAGGTAATGTCGGTAGATCAGGATTGTGCCTCCGACATTACCGGTATTAATGCAGCCTCGGCAGCCTTGACGATTTCCAATGTTCCCTTTGAAGGACCGGTAGCTGCTGTGACCGTGGGTTTAATCGGGGATGAACTTATTATTAATCCCACCGTTGAACAGTCTGAAAAAAGCGTCATGCATCTTACCGTCGCCGGTACGAAGGACGCGGTAATGATGGTGGAAGCCGGTGCTCAGGAAGTGCCTGAAGTTCAGATGTTGGAAGCTATTATGTTTGGTCATCGTGAAATCCAGCGTATTGCGGAATTTATCGAGAACTTCCGCCTCGAAGCTCTGGAAAGAAATTTAGCCAAACCCAAACAAGAAGTTGTGATGGGGCAGATGCCGGAAGAGATCGTCCAGGCGGTCAAAGCATTTGCCTACGATAAAATGGATCAGGCAGTTCGCACCGAAGAAAAGAAAGCAAGGGAAGAAGCCATCCAGCAAGTGAAGGAAGAGGCCTTGGCCCATTTCGCGGAGCAATACCCTGAAGACCTGAAAACCATTGATAAGATTCTGGAAGATTTCGTACATAAGATTGTGCGTCGTTTGATTACGGTAGAACATATTCGTCCCGATGGACGTGCTTTAGACGAAATCCGTCCCATCAGTGTCGAAGTCGGACTATTGCCCAGAACTCATGGTACCGGTCTGTTTACCCGGGGGCAAACCCAGGTACTCACAGTGGCGACTCTGGGAGCCGTTGGTGATGAACAGATTCTTGACGGGTTAGGTCTTGAAGAGTCAAAGCGCTACATGCACCACTATAATTTCCCGCCTTACAGTGTAGGAGAAACCCGTCCGATGCGCGGACCGGGCCGTCGGGAAATTGGTCACGGAGCTCTGGCTGAGCGGGCGCTTCTGCCTGTCATTCCTGATGAAAACGACTTCCCCTATACCCTTCGTCTGGTCTCGGAGGTTCTTGAATCCAATGGTTCCAGCTCGATGGCCTCTGTATGCGGCAGCACTCTTTCTTTGATGGATGCCGGAGTGCCTATTAAGTCTCCTGTGGCTGGGATAGCCATGGGCTTGATCAGCGAGGAGAATCATATCGCCATTCTTTCCGATATTCAAGGGATGGAAGACCATGATGGAGATATGGATTTCAAGGTGGCAGGAACCAGTCAAGGTGTAACAGCTTTGCAGATGGATATAAAAATCAAAGGGGTATCCCGGGAAATCCTGGAGAGAGCCCTTGCTCAAGCGAAAGAAGGACGTCTGTTTATTCTTGATAAAATGCTCTCCGTGATTGAAAAACCACGACCGGAGCTTTCACCCTTTGCGCCAAGAATCATTACGGCATCCATTCACCCGGATAAGATTCGTGAGGTGATTGGACCTGGCGGTAAGACCATTAAGAAGATCATCGATGAAACCGGTGTCAAGATCGATATCGAAGATGATGGCCGGGTCTTTATATCTGCAGTGGATGGAGAAGCCGGAGAGAATGCCCTTAAGATCATCCAAGCCCTTACCCAAGAGGTGGAAGTAGGCCGTATTTATAACGGCCGGGTGACCCGGATTATGGACTTCGGAGCCTTTGTCGAAGTTATTCCCGGTGTGCTGGGATTAAGCGGCAAAGAAGGGCTGGTTCATATTTCCCAACTGGCTCACGGACGGGTTGAAAAAGTAGAAGATGTGGTGAAAATGGGAGACGAAATCCTGGTTAAAGCGACAGGCATTGATAAGCAAGGGCGCTTAAACCTTTCCCGGAAAGAGGCACTTCCCAACCCCAACCCTAACCCTAGTCCCAACCCTAATCCCAATGGAACCACAGCCAATAGAAATCCCAGGAATAGTTAAAGAAGAATAGCCTCAATTATTCTGCATTCGTCCCCCCTTGCATACATCTAAATGGAAGGGGGTAGACGAATGTATGTTTTTAAAATTCCATTTAAGACCTTAAAGATTTTCGGACTTATTCTCGTATTAGCTGTCGGCTTATTGATAGAACAGAGAGTGGCGGGGATCGTGGCACAGCTTCCCACTCCCATCGACCAAGTCAAGACCGAGAAGAAAGTCATGGCTTTAACCATTAATGTGGATTGGGGCGGAGAGTTTGTGCCCGGTATTCTGGAGGCTTTAGATAAGTATCATGCCAAAGCAACCTTCTTCCTTACGGGACGCTGGGCTAAAAATAATCCGGAAATGGTGAAAGAGCTCCAGGCCCGTGGTCATGCCATAGAAAATCATGGCTATTCCCATCCCCATCCCGACCAAATATCCATCAGTGCCAATCAAGAAGAAATTTTGAAGACTGAAACGATCATTCAGGAGATCACTGGAACCAAGACCAAATATTATGCACCGCCTTATGGCGAAAAGGGAGCCTCAGGGCTTAAAGCAGCTGAAAATCTTGGCTATACCACCATTCTTTGGACACTGGATACGGTGGATTGGCGTCCGGAAAGCACACCGGAAGTTATTACCAAGCGCATTGTGGATCCCGCCGTACGGTTTGGCATTAAGCCCGCTCGAGAAGGAGCTATTGTGTTAATGCATCCCAAAGAGAACACAGTGAAAGCTCTGCCCAATATTTTAAGCCAACTGACCAAGGAAGGATTCCAATTCATTACTGTAAATGAACTGATAACATTGGAAGGAGTCGGAGATACTACCTCATAGACTTTAATGTGAGGTGGTAGAATGTTCAAGCAAAAATGGACGCAAGCCGGGGTTTGCGTTCTTATTTCACTATCTTTAAGTGCTGCTCCCGTGTATGCACAAACCACGGACACCAATCAAGGATTAATACCGACATCCTCGTTAGCTATCACTGCCGATGCGGCGGTACTGATGGATGGGGCAACAGGAGATATACTTTATGACAAAAACGCTCATAAGCAAAGACCTCCAGCCAGCACCACCAAGATTTTAACGGCAATTCTGGGGCTGGAATTGGGAAAACCCGACGAGCTCGTCGTGGTAAGCGAAAAAGCGGCAGCTGTCGGTGAATCCACCATCCATCTGGATCCAGGGGAAAAGATTCTGCTCTATGAACTGGTTACGGGGGCCATGGTCAAATCAGGAAATGATGCCTGTGTGGCGATCGGAGAACAAATAGCAGGTACTGAAGAGGATTTTGTCCGGTTGATGAACCAAAAAGCGTTCCTTCTTGGAGCGAAAAATACCCATTTTGAAAACACCAACGGCTTGCCCAGCAAAAACCATGTCTCGACAGCCTATGATTTGGCTTTAATGGCTCGTTACGGACTGCAGATCCCGGCATTTACTTCGATTACGCGCTTAAAAGAAACGGAAATTCATTTTATTGAACCCGATTTTTTCATGAACTTAAGAAATACCAATAAACTGCTTTGGAATTACCCTTATACTGATGGAGTTAAGACAGGGACAACCACTGCCGCCGGAAAATGTTTGGTTGCAGCGGCGACGAAAGATGGCCGGCAGCTGATTGCTGTTGTCCTCCATGCTCCCGACCGTTTCGGAGATGCGCAAAAGCTCTTGGAATGGGGCTTTAACGAGACAGAAACACTGAATTGTGTACAAGCGGGGGAAACGATTGAGTTCCCTGCTGAAAATTTAGAACCGCTTAAAGCCTTTGCTCAAAATCCGATTCAGATCAATATCTTAAAGACGGATAAGGAAAAACTTGAAAAGAAAATTGTTTGGACAAGAGAGCCAAGTCTCCCCATTAAGGCCGGTGATAGCTTAGGAGCATATGAGGTGTGGCTGAACGGAGAAAAATTAGGCAGCACACCACTTTATGCGGAAAGTTCGGTCAAGCCAAAAGGGAGCTTAAGCAATCTCTTAGAGGGGACGTGAAAGATATGTATCAAAAAACCGTATTGCCCAACGGTGTTCGCATCATAACGGAGGAAATAGATTATGTACGCTCAGTAGCTGTAGGGATATGGGTAGGAGCGGGTTCCCGGGACGAGAGGGAAGGGTATGAAGGTATATCTCATTTTATAGAGCACATGTTTTTTAAAGGAACAAAAAACCGTACTGCCCGTGATATCGCTGAATCTTTGGAAGCTGTGGGGGGGCAGCTCAATGCCTTTACCACAAAAGAATATACCTGCTACTATGCCAAAGTGCTGGACGAGGACATGGATTTGGCCATGGATGTCCTTAACGATATGTTTTTTGAGTCCCTCTTTGATGAAAATGAAATAGAAAAAGAAAAGAAAGTGGTCATCGAAGAGATAAAAATGTATGAGGATTCTCCCGATGAATTGATTCATGACTTGTTTTCCGATCATGTCTGGAATGACCATCCTTTGGGAAGACCCATTTTAGGGACCGAGGAGAGTGTTAAAGGACTAAGCCGCGAGAAAATTCTTACCTTTATGGATCATCATTATGCTCCTGATAATCTGGTCATTGCCGTGGCGGGCAAAATCAAGCATGACGAGGTCTTGAAGAAGCTTGCTCCTCTTTACGGGGAATTCAAACGGGGAGGAAGACGAATTCTGGAAGAGACTCCTAAGGGTCAGCAGGTGCAGGAAATGATCCTGAAAGATACCGAACAAATGCACCTCATCCTAGGAGTTCCCGGTTTAGGGCAGGAAGATGAGGATATTTATCCCATGCATATCCTCAATAACATCTTGGGGGGAGGCTTAAGTTCCCGTTTGTTCCAAGAAATCAGGGAACAGCGGGGAATGGCTTACACTGTGTTTTCCTATCATTCCACATACGTGGATACCGGTTTGTTTGCTATTTATGCAGGAACCACACCCTCAAATTCTCAGGAAGTGGTAGAATGCGTTCTTGCCGAGATTTTAGATATTAAGAAGAATGGCATATCCCAATCCGAGCTGCAACGGACTAAGTCTCAGATTAAGGGGGGACTTTATCTGGGGTTAGAATCAGCAAGCAGCAGGATGAGCCGTTTAGGCAAGACGGAATTGACCTATAATCGGGTGATCTCTCCCGAAGAAGTGGTTGAAAAGCTGGAATGTGTTACCGTTGAGGATACGAAGCGAGTCATCAACCGCCTGTGGAAGCGGGATAGAATAAGTCTTCTCATGTTAGGTCCGGCAGGGAATGAAGTGGATATGGACGCGCTATTTGAGAAGATAGGCTGGGATGAAGAGTAGGCAGCCTTGGTGTGCTTGGATTGTGTCATGTGTGATGGAGTGAGTTGTCGTCTGGGTCGCGTAGCTTTGCGCACAACGTACCTTCGGGCGTGATCTCCTGAAACCTTCCACCGGAAGGTTTCTTGATCGGAGACTCACGTACTCCATAGCTCCAGGGCTGGTGAACTCGCTTTCTTAACAGCTCATCTGCGGCGGATGAGTATGCTTTGGGGCGTGCCGCCTTGAGCGAAACTGTCCACTGGACACTTTCGTGCCAAACCCCGCTGCTTGCTGCATGTGAACCATGGCTTCGCTACGTTAAGAAAGCCTCGTTCACCTGACTGCCCCTTCGCTAAATCCGTTCCCTTTTGTGCACAAAGCTACTGCTTGCAGGTCTTTTAGTATTGCTTTGGGAACTTTTGCGAGTCTTTTCTGGAGTTATCGCTTGGGTCATCTCTTGAGCTTTTCTCGGAGGAGCCGACGTGCTACTGCCGCCGTTGAGCTTCATATCTCCTACAACGCCCTGCCTGTTTAGACCCAAGAAGCAGCCCAAGGATTTTGCATTACAGGTAGAGAGCGAATTTAAGCGAGCGGAAACAAAACTTCGTGAAAAGCATGCAGCGGAGTCGGGTTGGAAACAGGACGTTTTCAACCGCCCATTGAGCAGGAGCGATTTGGGCACGAAACCCGGATGAGGGTTTCGCCCAAGCCGCCACACCACAGAGACTACTTAACGGCGCAGGTGGACCCGGCAGAGCGGAGGGCTTTTCGCGTTAGTTTTGTCCGCGCAGCTTATGGAGCGACCGATGTAAAGCAAAATCCTGGAGACTCCGCTTAAAAGCCCTTCCAGAACAGGCAACAGATAGTCAAGATATTAATGATTATGGATGCGAGGAAAGAAACGTGGATGCGATTAAGGTAAAGATAGCTTATGTCAGGAAAGACAAGGCTCCCAAGCTTCCCCAATATGCAACATCAGGAGCAGCCGGCGTGGACTTACAGGCTGCTCTTGATCAGGAGCTGATCATCGAGCCGGGGCAGATCGTTAAAATTCCTACCGGATTGGCCATAGAGCTGCCCCATGCAGGCGTCGGAGCCTTTGTCTTTGCCCGCAGCGGTCTGGCCTCCAAGTATGGTTTGGCTTTAGCCAATGGAGTGGGGGTTATCGATTCAGATTATCGGGGTGAAATTCTGGTGGCAGTCATCAACCAGGGCTCAGAGCCTTTTGTTGTAAAAGACGGGGATCGGATTGCGCAAATGGTTTTTCTGCCCGTATTCATTGGCGAATTTTGCCTGGCAGACCAATTGGATGAGACTGGCCGGGGTTGCGGCGGCTTTGGTTCGACAGGTGTTTCCTAAGTTGTAGAGTCTAAAAAGTTCTAGGGTGCATGAACTTGTCATACACATCCCATAGAGGAGGTATGGCCATGCAAGCCCTAGGACTTTTTTTACTTGCCGCTGGAATCCTGGCATCCCTTCGCTCCAGGCGCTATCTGCTTATGTGGCGAACAGATACAAAACCCAGTTTGTTATCGGCAGCTATAACCCAGCTCGTAGGTACTGCAGGGGGAATCTATCTCTCCCTGGAGCTATTATTTTCTTTCTTAAAAATTCCGGAGAATTGGTGGAACCCATCAACTTTTATTGTCGAGCCACTTGCTGTCATCTCCCTGGCCCTGGCCATCGTGCAGCCTTTTGCCGTTCAATTGTGGCTGAAAATCAAAAAATAAGGAGGAGTCATGATGCTTCTTAGCGACTTAGCGGGTAAAGAAATTATCAATTTATTTGATGGAGCAAAATTGGGACTGGTGGGAGATGCAGATTTAGCTATCTCGGCAAGTGGAGCGATTGAAGCCATTATCCTTACTTCCCGCTCCGGCTTTTCAGGGCTTTGGGGAAATAACGAAAGAGATAGAGATATCTTGGTGATTCCGTGGGAAGCTATTAAAAAAGTAGGTTCGGAAGTCATTATTGTGGATATGAGTAGTAGAACAGAGCGTATTAATAAATATTCTGTTTGACATGAATACGTTAATTAACTAAAATAGTAAAAAAGGTCAACAACCCCGAATGCCTGTGGCAGCGGGGTTGTTAGTGTAGCGAGGGTTATAGATGAAGAAAATTCGTGTTTTTGTTTCTGGAGCCGGAGGAAAAATGGGCAGGGAAGTAGTTCGTACTATCCTCGACCAGGAAGATATGCAGCTGGTTGGTGCTTCAGATGCACGTCAGCAAGGCAGGGATATAGGAGAGATTCTGGCCATGGCTCCCTTAGGGATTGAGATAACCGGCCCTCTGGAAGAAGCGCACCTTAAAGAGACCCGGGCAGACATTATGGTTGATTTTACCAATCCTCAATCTGTACTGAAAAACGCCAAATGTGCTTTGGCGGCCGGAGTTGTTCCGGTCTTAGGGACTACGGGCTTAGATGAAGCCGATATCGCGGAAATCCGGGATTTTGTGGATCAAACGAAGGTAGGAGCTTTTATTGCCCCGAATTTTGCCATAGGCGCAATACTCATGATGCGCTTTGCTCAGGAGGCTGCAAAGTATTTCCCTAATGTAGAGATTATTGAGCTGCATCATGACCAAAAGCTGGATGCACCTTCCGGAACGGCTCTCAAAACCGTAGAGTGGATATCAGAAGTAAGAAAACCCTTGGTACAGGGTCATCCTAATGAGTACGAAAAAATCAAGGGCTCACGGGGCGGTGATGTGGACGGAATTCATATTCATTCTGTTCGCTTGCCTGGATTTATAGCTCATCAGGAAGTCATTTTTGGTGGCCTCGGACAAGCTTTGACGATCCGGCATGATGCCCTTTCCCGGGAAACCTATATGCCTGGGATTATGCTGGCCATCCGCAAAGCAAGCCAACTCTCAAATTTGGTAATAGGACTAGAGAATTTCCTCGAATAGGAATCCTCATCGGGGAACCGCATTCTATCTTTCCTCATATACTGGATAGTAGTCATGGGACACAGTCTCAAAGGGGGCTTCAAGATGAGTGCGGGTCTAACTGGAATTCGAGTAGCTGTAATTGGAGGGGATGACCGAGAGATTTATATGATTCCGGAGCTTCAAAAGCTAGGGGCCTACATAGTCGGGGTCGGATTTGAAAAAGCACCTCCAATCCAAGGGGTGACACTCCTTTCTTCACCGCTGGAAGCGGTAGAGAAGGCAGATGTTCTGCTTTTTCCAATGTACGGTACCGATGAACGTGGGGATGTCAAAGCTAAGTATTCCGATACGCCGATTGTGCTGAATAAGGAACTGTTAAAAGCTGTTTCGCCTAAGGTGCCGCTTTTTATCGGGTGGGCTCGTCCCGCCTTAAAATCAGCTGCAGAAATGCTGGGAATCCAGATTGTCGAAACGGCTAACCTTGATCAACTTGCTATTCTCAACTCGATCCCTTCAGCGGAAGGAGCTATCCAAATGGCCATGGAGGCCTCCCCCATCACCATCCACGGCAGTGAGAGCTTTGTGCTTGGCCTGGGGCGATGTGGCTGGACTCTTGCCCGGACCTTAAAAGGGATGGGGGCTCATGTTACCGGAGTAGCCCGGAAAGCGGCGGATCTGGCCAGGGCCTTGGAAATGGGTCTGGAGGCGGTTCATTTTGCTGATCTGGATGAAAAGATTGGGAAGGCGGAACTTATTTTCAATACAGTTCCTCACCTGATTCTGGACAAAGTCATGTTGGAACAGGTGAATCAGGAGGCTGTCATTATCGACATTGCTTCACTTCCCGGCGGCACGGATTTTGAATACGCCAAGGCTAAAGGCATCAAAGCAATGCTTGCTCCAGGTCTACCCGGTAAGGTTGCACCCAAGGCAGCAGGGAAAATTCTTGCTCAAGTCTACCCGCAACTTATTCTTCGCCACCTGACCACAAAGAATGCCTCTTTAAAGTTTTGAAGTGGAGGTGACGAAGGCATGAAACTTGACGGGTTAAAGATTGGTTTTGCTGTAACGGGCTCACATTGCACCTTGCATGAAATCACTGAGGTCATGCGTAAGATGGTTGAAGAAGGAGCGGATTTAACGCCCATTATCTCTTATGCCGTAGATACCATGGACACACGATTTGGCAAAGCAGAGGACTGGAAGAACAAATTCGAAGAAATAACCCAGAAAAAGGTTATTCAGACCATCCCGGATGCTGAACCCATCGGGCCGCAGAAAAAATTTGACTGCCTGCTCATTGCGCCCTGTACAGGCAATACACTGGCAAAGCTGGCCAATGGTATTACCGACACTCCGGTGCTGATGGCGGCTAAAGCCCATCTTCGTAATCAGCGGCCTTTGGTGATAGCCATCTCAACCAATGATGGCCTGGGATTGAACGCACGGAATATCGGGACACTATTATGTACAAAAAATATATTTCTCGTTCCATTTGGGCAGGATAGCCCGGCTACAAAAGCGAATTCTTTAGTGGCGCATATGGATAAAATTCCGGATACAATTCTCATGGCTTATGAGGGAAAACAAATTCAGCCCATACTGGTTGATTATCACTAATAAACTCAAACTGATCAGTAGGTGGATATGGTGCTGTGCTTTCAGGCTTAGCACCATATTCCTAGTATTTTATCAGTATATTAAGGAGGAACATTTATGCCGAATGTTGCAATTGTTGGAGCTACAGGTGCGGTTGGACAAGAGTTCTTAAAAATCCTTGTGGAAAGGAATTTTCCTGTGGAGGAATTACGCTTATTAGCTACGAAACGTTCCGCAGGCAAAAAAGTCCTTTGGCAAGGCCGGGAAATTGAGGTTCAAGAAACTACCCATGATAGCTTTAAAGGCATCGATATAGCATTATTTGCCGGCGGATCATCCAGTACAGAGTTTGCTCCTTCCGCGGTTAAAAGTGGGGCTGTAGTGATTGATAACAGCAGTGCTTATCGCCTTGATCCCAAGGTCCCTCTGGTCGTACCCGAAGTCAATCCGGAAGATGTGAAATGGCATAAAGGGATCATCGCTAATCCTAACTGTTCAACGATTATTATGGCCGTCGCCTTGAAACCTATCTTTGACCTGGCAGGGATTAAGAGGGTGGTTGTGTCAACTTATCAGGCCGTCTCCGGAGCAGGACGCGAAGGGATTGAGGAATTGGAAGGCCAGGTTCGCGATTGGGCGCAAGGGGAAGAATTGAAGAGCCAGACCTTCCCGTATCAAATTGCCTTTAATCTGATTCCCAGAATTGATGTATTCCAGGAAGGGGATTACACCAAAGAAGAGTGGAAGATGGTTAAGGAGACCCAGAAGATCTTCCATGTGGACACGATGCCGATTACGGCAACCACAGTCCGGGTTCCTGTTTTAAGAAGCCATTCCGAGTCAATTAACATAGAAACAGAACGAAATGTCGGCTTGGAGGAGGTCAAGGCAGCCTTTCAAAAGGCTCCGGGAGTTATCGTTGAGGATAATCCGGCAGAAGATCGTTACCCCATGCCTTGGTTCACTTCAGACACCGATGAAGTCTATGTAGGACGTATCCGTAAAGATTTTTCCATTGAAAATGGGATCAATCTTTGGGTTGTTGGTGACCAAATTCGTAAGGGAGCCGCAACCAATACGATACAGATTGCCGAACTCTTATTATAGCCTGATTGTGAGCACTGTAGAGAAGAGTGTTCGCAGCAGGGTCCATATTAAAATGTTAAAAGCACAAGCATACAGCCTCTGGATAAGTGAATAGAATAATTGAACAATAATGTGAGGCGACAGGAGGAGTTCAGGTGCGTGTTTTGGTCCAAAAGTTTGGGGGAACTTCAGTATCCAGTGCTGAACGTCGTGCCCAGGTTGCCGCAAAAGTCTCTGAAGCAGTGCGGGAAGGATATTCACCTGTTGTTGTAGTTTCCGCTATTGGACGCAGTGGGGATCCCTATGCGACAGATACCTTTATAAATCTGGTCAACGGCATTACCCTTGAATCACCCAAGCGGGAAATGGATCTTTTGATGAGCTGTGGGGAAATCATCTCCGGTGTGGTTTTGACCAGCACCCTAAAGAGCATGGGGCTTGATGCAATCCTGTTAACCGGTGGTCAAGCAGGAATTATAACCAATGATTGTTATGGAGACGCCCGCATCATTCGCGTAGAGCCGAAAGGGATCCTTGATCATCTAAGTGAGGGAAGGGTTGTTGTCGTTACCGGTTTTCAAGGAGTTACCGAAGATGGCCAGGTCACCACATTAGGTCGCGGGGGAAGTGATACCACAGCTTCAGCTCTGGGAGTTGCTTTAAATGCCGAGGCCATCGATATCTATACGGATGTGGAAGGAATTATGACTGCCGATCCGCGTATTGTTGAGGATGCCCGTATCTTAGATGTGGTAACCTATAATGAGATATGTCATTTGGCCCATCAAGGAGCCAAAGTGATTCATCCCCGTGCGGTGGAAATTGCTATGCAACGAAATATTCCCATTTGGATCAAATGTACATTTTCCGATGCCCGAGGGACTTTAGTAACAAGCATACAGCCCGACATGGGAGTGGGAACAGATATTACGGGAGACCGAACGATTACGGGGATTGCCCATACGCCCAATGTAACCCAGATTCAAGTACCCACTCATGATGTAGCCGATGTGCTGCAAGTCGATAAACAGATCTTTAAGGGAATGGCTTTGGCGGATATTAGTGTTGACTTTATAAGTGTTCAGTTGGAGAGTGTGCTTTACACCGTACCTGATGAAATAGCCGAAAAAGCTATGAGCATTCTCGATAATTTAGGATTTAAGCCTACAGCGGTCTCTGGATGTGCCAAAGTCTCCATCGTCGGAGCGGGTATCGCAGGAGTTCCCGGTGTGATGGCCAATATGGTGGAGGCCTTATCCGATGCGGGTGTCCGTATCTTGCAGTCAGCAGACTCTCACACAACTATATGGGTACTTGTCAATAAAGAGGATATGGTTCCGGCAGTGCAAGCACTCCACAAGAAGTTTCTGTTGGGTGCCTGTTAAAAACAAGCAAATGAGGAGTTGAGAGAGATATGGCTTTGAATAGGATTATGACGGCAATGGTCACACCCTTTAATGACAAAATGGAAGTGAATTACCCGGAAGCCGAGAAATTAGCACATTATCTCATAGAGCATGGTAATGATGGAATCGTTGTTTGCGGTACCACCGGTGAATCTCCCACAGTATCGGCTGAAGAAAAGATTGAACTTTTCAGAACGGTCAAGAAGGCTGTAGGCAGCAGAGCAACGGTAATAGCCGGAATTGGCTCCAACACCACGGACGGGAGTATTAATTTAGCACGCCAAGCGGAGAAAACCGGAGTAGATGGGCTCATGGCTGTGGTCCCCTACTACAATAAACCTTCACAAGAAGGATTGTATCAACATTTTCGAGCTATCGCTGAAGCAATATCCCTGCCTTTGATGGTGTACAATATTCCGGGAAGAACATCCATTAATCTTCTTCCGGAAACGGTTCTGCGGCTAAGTGAAATCCCCAACATAACCTCCATTAAAGAAGCAGCCGGCTCCATGGATCAAGTCAGCGAAATGAGACGTATTTTACCGGAAGACTTTCTGATTTATAGCGGTGACGATTCTTTAACTTTGCCCATGCTGGCTTTAGGCTGTGACGGCATCATCAGTGTAGCGGCTCATGTGGTCGGTGATGAAATCAAACAATTGGTTGATGCCTGGTTTAATGGCGAACCACAGACTGCCCTGCAATGGCATCTAAAGCTCATGCCTATGTTCAAAGGAGTGTTTGTGACCACCAATCCGGTTCCTGTTAAATATCTTTTAAAGAAAGCAGGCATTGATGCAGGAGGAGTGAAACTCCCCTTAGTCTGTGCCACCCCGGAAGAAGAAGCCTTCTTGGATGATCTCTACCAAAAGATCAAGGGGTAGAACCGGTTAAAAACAAACCTTATTTAAAAACTTACAAGGTAATTATCGAGAGGCAGAGATTCAATTTTTTTCGATTGAATTTCTGCTTTTTCTATCTCTTGTCTTTCCTTACATAAAGAGTTATAATAGATTGACTGTATTGTGCGGTGAGTTTCATATTTGTTTGCGGAATATCAGCGAGTACCAAGGGCGTTGTATTCGTTTGGGTATTTCGAGTCTTTTTGTTTCACTATCAGAACGTGTTTAGAGCGGATGATAGTATAAGGACAACTTCTTGGGGGTTTCCTTATCATTTTTAGGTGGAAGCAAATTAGCAAGATCCGTGAAAAGAAGGCACAAATAGTTCTATTAAAAGGAAAAATATGGTGGAGGTGTAAAAATTTGCCAAAAGAACATAAGGTTCAGATCATACCTTTAGGCGGATTAGGCGAGATCGGTAAAAATATGACCGTGATTCGTTACGATAATCAAATGATCGTTATAGATGCGGGATTGGCATTTCCCGAAGATGAGATGCTGGGGATAGACATAGTTATACCAGATTATTCTTATCTGCTGGAACATAAGGACATGGTTCAAGGGATTCTAGTCACTCATGGTCATGAAGACCATATTGGTGCACTGCCTTATCTCCTCAAAGACTTGGATGCTCCTATTTTTGCTACACGATTAACCTTAGGACTCATTCAATCCAAATTAAAAGAAGGAAATCTCGATAATATCAAGGCCACAGTGGTCCGTCCCAGAGATACGGTTAAACTTGGAGTTTTTAAAGTTGAGTTCCTGAGTGTGAATCACAGTATTCCAGATGCAGTGGCACTGGCGATCCATACTCCTCTGGGTACTATTGTTCATACTGGGGATTTCAAAGTGGATCATACTCCTGTCATGGGTGAAAAGATTGATATTCATAAGTTCGCTGAACTGGGCGATAAAGGGGTCCTTTGCCTGATGTCCGACAGTACCAATGTGGAACGGCCTGGTTTTACCATGTCTGAACGCAGCGTGGGACACATGTTCGAGGAAGCATTTAATAGTGCCAAAGACAGAATCATCATTGCCAGCTTTGCAACCAATGTCCACAGACTTCAGCAAGTGATTACGGCAGCGCACCATACTAACCGCAAGGTTGCTGTGGTCGGCCGGAGTATGGTCAACACAGTAGCCATAGCCTCTGAATTAGGGTATTTAGATATACCGGAGGATACTTTGGTTGATGTGGATGAAGTGGTGAACTTGCCGGGCAATCAAGCTTGTATTCTAACGACAGGCAGTCAGGGTGAGCCCATGTCGGCTCTGACCCGGATGGCTATGAGCGATCACCGGCGTATTGAAATTCAGCCCGGCGATACAGTGATCATATCTGCCAATCCTATCCCCGGTAATGAAAAATCAGTATCAAAAACCATCGACCTCTTGTTTAAGCTCGGTGCCAATGTGATCTATGAATCTTACCAGGGTATGCACGTTTCCGGGCACGCCAGCCAGGAAGAGCTTAAGCTCATGCTTAATATGATTCGTCCTCAGTATTTCATTCCTGTTCATGGTGAGTACCGTATGCTTATTAAGCATGCTAAACTGGCCGAGCAAATGGGAATTTCCAGAGAGAACACTTTTGTTGCTGATAATGGCACAATTGTTGAGTTCACTCGCCATGGAGCGAGTATAGCGGGAAAAGTTCCCGCTGGGAAAGTGCTGATTGATGGACTTGGTGTTGGCGATGTCGGCAATATTGTTCTAAGAGATCGGAAACAACTCTCTCAAGATGGCATTTTAATCGTGGTTATGACGATTAGCCGCAGCTCCGGCGCTATTGTGGCAGGCCCTGATGTAGTAACACGTGGCTTTGTCTATGTACGGGAATCGGAATCCATGCTCGAAGAAGCAAAAGATAAAGTAAGACAAACCATGAACCGCCTCAGGGAGAATCATGTTACAGAATGGGCTGTACTAAAGGGACAAGTTCGAGAAACCTTAAGCAAGCATTTCTATGAGAAAACCCGGAGGCGCCCCATGATTCTGCCGATTATTCAGGAAGTAGAATAAGACCTATTGCTAAAATGAAGTGTTGCCAAACTACTTTGACGGGTAGATTGCAACACTTCGTTTTTAATTAATTACATGTCGGGAAGGACTTGTTGTATAATTCCGAAAATTCAGTTACTATAATGGATACGGAATGGTCATGCAGGATTTAGGAGTTAGATTTTAGGGGGAAGAAAAATGTTCGGAAAAATCGTCTTGACATCCCCAGATAAGAAAACGACTAGATTATTGGAAAAGATTAGAAAGGAATATAACTTCGAAATTGATGCTTATGAAGCAACCTTTGATGATGCGGTAGAGCTCATTCGGGGTAAAGTGGCTCATCGGGAGCATTGGGATCCGATCATTGCCACCGGTGGCGCAACCCTTGGGTTGCTCCGGGACAATTTGGGAAGAATGCCTTGGGTAAATATTTTTCCAACCGAGTATGACTTGGTTATAGCTCTTGAACAGGCAAAGAAAACGAAAAAAACCATAGGGCTGTTTAATCCTGGACAAATTGATACCGAAGCGATCAAAGCCGTTTGTTCAGCGATACAGATTGACGCGCACATCTATCGATATAACAGTTGGAAGGAAGTGCTGGTTCAGGTTGAAAAGGCCTATCAGGATGGAGTAGAAGTAGCCATTGGGGCCGGAGAAAAGATTTCATCAGCTGTAGAGAGGAAAAATATTCAATATGTATCGGTAACGAGCGGTGAATATACGATTAGAAGAGCCTTTAAATATGCTCAGTTACTTGTGGATCTTAAGCGTAATGAGAAGGTCTCCCACGAATGCATCAAGACAATGGCCGATTCTACCCACGAAGGGATGATTCATTTAAATGAGAATCGGATATTGGTCAATTTTAATGCCAATGCAGCAAAGTTTTTTGGACTCCATGAGAAAGATGTGATAGGAAAATCTGTCCAGGATCTGAGCGGCTGTCCAAGCTTGGCAGCTCTGTTAAAGGATTTTGATCAGAAGCTGAATTTCCTGCACCATACTCCGAAGGGAACGATTTTGGTTAATAAAGTTCCGATTCTTCACAATCACCAATTCAGGGGCATTATGATTAATTTTAAAGAGGCTAATCAGGAAGAATGGGAAAAAATGAGAGCAACCGGGACCAAGGGATTGGTGGCCAAACATCATTTTAGAGACATCATCAACAACAACAGTAAAATGTCTGAAGTAATAACTATGGCCATGAGATATGCTGATACAGACTGCAATGTACTGATCAAAGGAGAAACCGGAACCGGCAAGGAGCTTATCTCCCAAAGCATTCATAATGGACACCGCCAACGCTCCCGTAAGCCTTTTGTGGCGGTCAATTGTGCTTCATTGGATGGCAGCCTATTGAATAGTGAGCTTTTCGGCTACAGTGAAGGGGCCTTCACGGGCGCAAGTAAGGGCGGAAAACCGGGGCTATTCGAAATAGCTCATGGTGGAACCCTGTTTTTGGATGAAATAGATAAAATGAAAAAGGATGTTCAAGCAAATCTTCTAAGGGTTCTCCAGGAGAAGGAAATTCGCAGAATCGGCAGCGATCAGGTTGTTTCTGTGGATGTACGCATCATAGCCGCTTCCAATGAGGATCTCCTGGATCTGGTCAGAAAAGGAGAATTTAGAGAAGATCTGTATTATCGTTTAAACGTCTTGAAACTAACCCTGCCCCCTCTTCGAGAAAGAAGGGGGGATATACCTCACCTCGTCAGAGTCTATCTGCAAAAGTACACCGAAAAGTATCATAAAATGAATATTGAGCTGTCTGCGGCTGTTCTTGATAAAATATCCCATTGCGAATGGTATGGAAATATACGACAGTTGAATCATTTTATAGAAAGGTGCGTTGTTCTGTGTGACGACGGAAATGATTTGCCCGAGATTATCTTAATGATGCTGGAAGAAGAATTCTCGACCCGGCCCACACTGCACGCCAGCGAGGAGGAAGAACAAGACAATGACACCATTAATGTGCGGATACGGTCCTTAGAGGAAATGAATGCAGAAATTGTTCATAGAGTAAAGGCGAAGACAAAAATCTCCAACGGTGAACTCGCATTAATGATGGGGATTAGCCGGCCCACACTGCTTAAAATGCTGAAAAGTGGCAGGTGATTATAAAATACTTTATATAAGAGGCGTATTGAGACTAAGGTTTCGATACGCCTCTTGCTGTGTTTATGCCCCCGGCAAGGGATTTAGTGCTTATTTTATTAGTGCTTTCTTTAGCATGTAAAAGTTTTTTACAGCCTTATAAAAAAATATGACAGTGTTTTTTAAAGCCGGCTTCCTGTCCGCAGCAATAAAGGCCTCAGCAGTGGAAATCAGGGGCGGAAAGGGATGGCATAAGAATTGCATAGTTAATTTTTGTACAGAAAATTCAGAATATTAGAAAAGAGGGGGGTTAGAAGGGATTTCTGCATAAGGCATCATGAGCGAAAGATGTGGCTGGGCTTGAAGAGGGTGAGGAGATCGAGATAAGGAGAGATAAATGTGAATAGAACCTATATATCCGAGGTCATAGATCAATTAGGCGTCTCAAAATACACTTACACAATGTATATTCTGGTCGGGATTGCCCTGCTTTTTGATGGATTTGATTATATGATCGTGGCTTATACCATGCCTCAGATGGCGGCTGAATGGGGACTGCCCAAAGTCCAAACGGGAAGTCTGACCTCATGGAGCCTGATCGGCTTGATCATTGGGGGATTGACTGCGGGTATTATCTCCGATCGTATCGGCAGGAAAAAAACCCTGTCCATCTTTGTGGCCATGTATTCTCTGCTGACGCTGCCTATTTATTTTGTACATAGCTTTGAAGTGTTTGCGATGTTGAGAATATTAAGCGGTATCGGTCTGGGGGCATGTATTCCTATTACGGTGACCATGATGACAGAGAGCGCGCCAACCCATAAAAGAGGTTTTTTCACCTCATCGATTATGGCCTTTTATATCTCCGGTTGGGTGGTAGCGGGTATCGTAGCCATCACCATTGTTCCGGTCTTTGGATGGCGGGTTTGTTACCTGCTCGGAGGAATACCAGCCCTCTATTCTTTGGTTTTATGGTTCAAAATGAAAGAGTCCCCTTATTGGCTTCTGAGCAAAGGCCGCGAAAAAGAGGCCATTGATGTCGTCAAAACCATCGAAATCGCCGCAAGAGGAAAAGCCGGCGAATGGCCTCTTGGACGGTTAATCACTCCGCCTGCTCCCCCTAAAGTAGGGGTAAGTATGATTTTTTCCAAAAACTATCGTAAAGCCACCCTTGCCAATTGGACAATTTACTTTATGGGATCAGTGCTAATCTATGGAATTTCCGGCTGGCTGCCCACTTTGCTGGTTGAATCCGGTTTTGGAGTAGTGAAGGGATACTCATTTGCCGTATTACAAAATATTTTTGCGATAATCGGTGCAATGAGCATTGGGTTTTTTGCCGATATTATTGGCCGCAGGTTAAATGTTTCCTTAAGCTGGTTCTTTACGGCGGTCTTCGCCATTCTTTTAGGCTTTGCGACCACCCAATGGCAGGTTATTTTGTTTATCATTATTGTCGGCTTCTTAATGAACGGAGCCTTAAGCTCGACCCAGCCCTTGTTGACGGAATCGTATCCGACGGAGTTTAGAAGCACTGGTGTGGCGTGGGCCCAGGCCTTCGGACGTTTGGGAGGGTTTTCAGGACCCATCGCGGCGGGGTTTATCCAACAGATGGGGGCAGGGTTTACAGGTCTATTTATATTTTTTGCGATTCCCTCCTTTATTGCCGCTGCAGTAGCTTTTTTCTTCGTCGTTGAAACCAAGGATAAAGCTATCGAAAAAATTGTGAGTGCCAATGTTTAAAAAACTTTACAAGGATAGCAAAAAATTTGACATAGTTTTCAGGAGCGCGGTGGGGTGTTTTCCTGGAAAGGCCAAGGAGAGAGGGTTTGCCATTCATTGACAAGTTGGCATGAGAATTGCATTGATATCAGATTAGTTAGAAAATTAGGAAAATATCTTAAAGTCGACAATTTTGGGAAAGGAGTTTTTGAAGGGTTAGAGCAATGAAGATTTGTTTAAGGGTATGAACTGCAGATGAGTAAAAAAGATTAGTAGCAGAGGGGAGATTATTAAATGGGCAGATGGAAAGAAATCGAGCGCATTCCTGCTCCGGCCTTGACACCGGTCTACGGGCCCCTTGCGGGGATGAGGGTCTTAATGACCGGAAGTATTGTGGCGGCTCCTTTTGCGGCATCGATGCTTGCGGAGTTCGGGGCGGAGGTTATTCATGTTGAGCGGCCGAATGTTGGCGATCCTTACCGTGAACAAGCTCCAATCGTTAAACGCAATGACCGGAAGATCAGTGCGGCTTGGATCCAAGAAGCCAGAAATAAATTAAGTCTGACCTTGGAGATCAATTTAAAGATTCCAGAGAGTAAAGAAATCTTTCTCTCTATAATCAAGAACTGTGATGTCTGGCTGGAGAACATGGTGTGGACGGAAAAATTGGGAATTACGGAAGAGATGCTTCTCGAAGTCAACCCCAAACTGGTCATTGCCCATATCAGTGGGTTTGGGAGACCGCAATTCGGCGGTGTTCCGGAACAATGCAACAGGCCGTCCTACGATCCCATCGGCCAGGCAGAGGGTGGATATATGTTTGTCAACGGTTTTCCCGAGCCTATGCCTCCCTCCCATGCGGCCACCTTTATCAACGATTATATGACGGCGATGTTTGCCGTTAACGGCATACTGATGGCCTATCACCATGCCCAGAAGACAGGGAAGGGTCAGGCCATTGATGTGACACAGATCGAGTCCATGAGCAAGGTTCTCAATGATACCTTTGTCCAGTATTTTGAGCTGGGCCGGGTAAGGCAGCGGAATGGCAATAAAGTAGCCATCTTCCAACCGGGGAACCTCTTCAAGACAAAGGATGAGAAATACCTTTATATCGGCGCCTATGGAGCTGCGGTATACGGGCGCTTCATCAAAGCCTTGGGTCTTGATCTCGATAAATATTCCCATGAAACCTGCGGCAATTCCATCGAGGCGATCAATTCCGAGCTGGGACTGGAATTAAATCAGAAGGCCATTGACTGGGTGGCAGCCCGTGACGCAGAGGAGGCCTTGCAGTATTTGCTCAGCCAAAAAGTGCCCAGCGGTATTGTCAGGACTTCAGCCGACCTGGCGACCAATGAGCACTACCAAAAGAGGGGGAATTTCATTGAATATACGGATGAAACCCTGGGTGAAAAAGTTAAAGCCTTTGGTTTTGCTCCCAAGCTGAGTGTGACCCCCGCCCAAGTATGGCGTGGCGCCCCCACCCTGGGTCAAGACACCGATAATATTCTCAGCAAGCTGCTGGGGTACAGCGCAAGTGAAATAGCGGCGTTTAGAGAAAAGAACGTTATCTGATTTTTAAAAAGGGTAGGGGATAGATATTGGATGGGGGAATAACGATGGGCAAAATTTCGATTTCCGATGTAGTGGATCAAATAGGCGTCTCAAAGTATACGTATAAAACCTACTTTTTAGTAGGCCTTACCCTCATTTTCTGTGGATTCAGCTATATGATTGTTTCCTACACCATGCCTCAGATGTCTGCAGAATGGGGACTGACCAAGGTTCAAACGGGGAGTCTGGCATCATGGAGTCTTTTGGGGCTGATGGTGGGCGGAATGATCGCAGGAATTATTTCCGACAGTATTGGCCGGAAAAAGGGTCTGGCCATTTTCACCATATGGTTTTCTTTACTCACCTTTCCCATTTATTTTGTTAACAGCTTTGAAGCCTTTGCTATTTTAAGGATCTTAGGCGGGGTTGGCTTTGGTGCTTGCATCCCCATCGCCATTACTTTGATGGCGGAGAATGTGCCCACGAAAAACAGAGGGTTTTTCATCTCTTCCATCATGTCCTTCTATGTTTTGGGTTGGGTCGTGGCCGGTGTGGTGGCGATTTATGTGGTTCCCACCTTTGGCTGGAGAGTGTGTTATTTAATCGGAGTGCTGCCCGTTCTCTACGCCTTCGTTTTAATGGCGGCTCTTCAAGAATCTCCCCATTGGTTATTAGGTAAAGGGAGAGAGAAAGAAGCCATTGAGGTTCTTAAGCGCATTGAGATGGTAAGCAAAGGAAAAGCCAACGACTATGCTCCGGGCAGCTTGTTCCTGCCTCCTCGCCCGAAAAAGGTTGGCGTTGGAGCCCTTTTCTCCCGGGAGTATCGCCGAGCAACCATGGCCCTTTGGATCATTTATTTTATGGGTTCCGTGGTGATTTATGGCATCAACGGCTGGCTGCCTACTCTGCTTGTGGATAAGGGGTACGGCTTGGTCAAAGGATATTCCTTCGCCGTCCTGCAAAATGTTTTTGGTGCCATCGGAGGTCTGTGTACGGGTTATGTGGCGGATATCATCGGGCGGAGAACCAATGTGATTATCGGTTGGATAGCGACCGCGGCTGCCATACTTCTGCTGGGGGTTGCCTCAAATCAGTGGATGGTAGTGATCTGCGGGATGTTGGTTGGCCTGGCTATGAACTGGGGTCTGAGCGGAACACAGCCCCTGCTGGCTGAGGGATATCCTACGGAATTCCGAAGTACGGGGGTTGCTTCGGCTCAGGCTTTCGGACGGGTTGGAGGATTTCTTGGCCCTATCGTTGCCGGGTATGTTCAGCAGCTGGGGGTAGGCTTCACCGGCACCTTTGTCTTCTTTGCCGTTCCGGCGGTGATTGCCTCTTTTGTAGCCTTATTCTTTGTGGTTGAAACCAAAGGAAAAAGTATCGAAAGAATTAGTGCCAACGCCTGACCATGATGTGTTCGTAAAGAGTGGAGAAAGAGAGTGTGAACAGAATGAGCGACTTACCAAAAGGGGGGAGCTTTCTCTTCGGGGAAACCAGGTTTCAGGATGTTTTTACCCCTGAGGACTTTACCCTTGAGCATAAGATGCTTTATCGAACGGCGATGGGCTTTGTGACGGATCGCGTTTTGGCGGTTATGGAGGAGTTGGAAGAGAAGCGGGATGGTCTGAACAAACAGCTTATCCAAGAAGCTGGTGAATTAGGACTTAATGGGCTGGATATTCCCGAGGAATACGACGGTTTGGATCTGGATAAAATCAGCACCACCATTGTTGCCGAGTGCATAGGAAAGGGCGGTTCCTTTGCCATGACCCAGGGGGGACATACCGGCATCGGCAGTATGCCCATCGTCATGTTCGGCACCCATGAACAAAAGAAAAAGTATCTGCCGGGGATCGTCAGCGGAGAAAAGGCGGGGGCCTATGCTTTGACGGAACCGGGAGCCGGCTCCGATGCCATGTCGGCGAAAACCCGGGCGGATCTGAGTCCCGATGGCAAATATTATCTGTTAAACGGAACCAAGCAGTTTATCACCAATTCCGCCTTTGCCGATCTCTTTATTGTTTATGCCAAAATCGCTGGGGATAAGTATACGGCCTTTATCGTCGATGCCGATTCCGAGGGGCTGTCCCTGGGACCGGAAGAAAAGAAGATGGGGATCAAAGGCTCCTCCACCAGGCAGGTCATCCTGGATAATGTCAAAGTACCTGTGGAGAATGTTCTGTTTGAAATTGGGAGAGGTCATATTGTCGCCTTTAACATTTTAAACTTAGGCCGTTATAAGCTTGCTGCCAATGCCTTAGGAGCTTCCAAGCATGCCCTGGAATTAGCGGCTGCCTATGCCAATGAGCGCAAACAGTTCGGGACCCCGATTGCCAATTTTGGCTTGATCAAGGAAAAGCTTGCTAAGATGGCCATTAAAACCTATGTGATGGAAAGTATGCTCTACCGTACGGGAGGTCTTTTGGACGGGATACTCCATGGCCTGGACACTTCCGGTGAGAATGGGGGACAGATTGCCGCCAAGGGAATTGAGGAGTACGCTCTGGAGTGTTCCATGAACAAGATTTTTGCTACAGAGGCTCAGGGCTATGTAGTGGATGAAGGAGTCCAAATTCACGGCGGGTACGGGTATTGTTCCGAATACAGCATCGAAAGGCTCTATAGGGATGCCCGGATTTACCGGATTTTTGAAGGAACCAACGAGATTAACCGGACGATTATTCCGATTACCTTATTGCGGCGGGCGGACAAAGGGGATTTGCCCCTCCAGGAGGCTGTCCAAAAGCTGAAAGAGTACATCGCGGCCGGGGGAGCGGCAAGAGAAGATGAAGCCGGATTGATCCAGGCAGCAAAGGATATGTTCCTGCTGACCATGGCCGCCGGCCTGCAGAAGTACGGAAAGAATCTCCAGAAAGAACAGGAGATTGTCGGCAAACTGGCAGATTTGGCAATCCAGGCTTTTGCCATGGAGAGTGCCTGGTTGCGGACCCAAAAGGCTGTGGCCAAGGAGGGTGAGACTAAGGCAAAACTGAAGGGCTGGATGACGAGTGCCTTTATTTATGGAAATATGGGCTACCTTGAGTCCATCGCCAAGGAAATCTTATCCGCTCTGGCCGAGGGTCAGGAGCTGGAGAGCTTGTTGAAGGATTTGCAGGCAGTGACCCAATGCACTTTGCGGAACACCATCGCTCTGCATAGAGATATCGCTGCGGCAGTATCCGAGGCAGGTAAATACGCGGTCTAAGGGACTACTTGCTATGGAAGCAGAGTATTCCGCTGAACGAAGTCTCGTTCTATTGGAAATAAAAAAGAGGAGGTAATATTAAAATGACAATGACAAAGATAGGGGTTTTGGGAGCAGGTTCTATGGGTGGCGGGATTGCCCACCTGGCAGCGGTGAAGGGCTTGGATGTGATTCTTTGCGATGTTGAGCAGCGGTTCGTCCACGGGGCCGTCCAGCGCATTGCCGGTTTTCTGGATAAGAGTGTGGCTAAGCAAAAAATGACGGTTGAAGAAAAAGACGCCGCTTTGCAGCGCATCACCACTACCACCAATATGGAGGATCTAGCGTCGGTTCCTTTGGTCATTGAGGCGATTTTCGAAGACATGGATATAAAAAAGACGGCCTTTCAGAAATTGGATCAGATTTGCGGCCCGGAAACGATCATTGCCTCCAATACCTCCTCCATGTCCATCACCACTTTAGCAGCAGCCACCTCCCGCCCGGATCGGGTCGTGGGTATGCACTTCTTTAATCCGCCCCTGATTATGCGTTTGGTCGAAGTCATCCGCGGTTATTACACCAGCGATGAGACGGTGGCTAGAGTATCCGATGTTTCCAGGGCCATGGGGAAAACCCCCGTTGAAGTGAAGAAGGATACTCCGGGCTTTATCGTCAACCGGATCATGATGCCCCAATTTCTGGAGGCGGTTCGCATCGCCGAGGAAGGAATCGCCTCTATCGAGGACATTGATACCGCCGTCAAGCTTGGTCTGAATTACCCCATGGGCCCTTTTGAACTCATGGACTTCACCGGCGTAGAAATTTCTGTCCACGTCTCCGATTATTTCGTTGAAGAATACAAAGATATGAAATGGAATGCGCCCCAATTGCTCAAGAACATTGTCCGGGCCGGACGCCTGGGCAAAAAGACCGGCGCCGGCTGGTACGATTATGACAAATAAGAAATAGTTCTCTGGAAATCCGTACCCTTGCTGCAGATGGAGATTAAGCTCCATCTACAGCAGAGGTGTTCCAGGACAAGTACATTTTATAGCGAGAAGAAATCAATGTTGACAAGAGGAGAACAAGATGAAGGTAGAAATGAACGTAAAAAGCATAAAAAGGCATTGTGCGGCAGGATATAAGGAAGGGGATAAGGTGATTTATTCTGAACCCAATATCACCTCCTGTGAAGGCAGCCCCCTTTGCCTATATGCGTTGAGCAGCTTCATTCCTTACCTGACTGCCTTCGGCAGGGAAACAGAAGACAAGGACTGGATTAACCAGCTTAGGGAGCTGCAATGCCCTGATCCTGCCAATACGGTGGTCTTTTCCTTGCGGCGGAATTGAATCTTATAAGGGGAGGAATGTTGTTATGCCGGAAAATAGAGTGGTCGAGCTTACCGTTTGTAATGGAGTGGGGGTTATTACAATCAATAATCCGCCCGTCAATGCTCTGACCTTAGAAGTAAGAGGACAATTGAAAGAAACCTTAAATGAAGTGGAAGAGAACACGGAGATTAGAGTCATAGTCATTACCGGAATGGGATCTAAGTGCTTTGTGGCCGGTGCGGACATTAAAGATTTTCCCAATCAGTTTAAAGAAGGTCCCCGGGAAAATGCCACCATCTACAAAGAAATGCTCTCCTATTTGGAGAATACCCCCAGACCCGTGATCTGTGCTGTCAATGGCCTTGCCTTAGGCGGGGGGCTTGAACTGGCTTTAGCTTGTGATATCAGAATAGCGGATGAAAAGGCCAAGCTGGGCCTTACAGAAGTTCTGCTCGGTCTGCTTCCGGGACTTGGGGGCACCCAAAGACTGGCACGGCTGGTGGGACCGGCGAAAGCGAAAGAACTTTTATTCAGTGGAAAAATTGTCAAAGCGGATGAGGCCCTTAGAATCGGCTTAGTCAATGAAGTTGTCCCCGCCGGTGAATCTTTGAATGAAGCTCTTAAACTAGCTGAGAAGTTGGCTAAAGGGGCCGGTATCGCCATGGGTTACGATAAGCTGTTAATCAATAAAGGCATGGAACTCAGTTTAGTGGATGCCCTGGAAATGGAAATGAACTATGTAGAAAAGGTTTTTGAGACGGAGGATCTCCGGGAAGGTCTCGATGCCTTCATCAATAAACGTGAAGCGGTGTTTAAAAATCGTTAGCCCCATAAGGAGGATACCCTATGAACATTGTGGTATGCGTTAAGCAAACGATTGATACAGAAGCGAAAATAGTTTTGAACAGCGATGGCAAAGTAGACACCAATGGGGTCACTCTGGTTATCAATCCTTTAGATGAGTATGCCATTGAAGAGGCTCTCCGGATGAAGGAGAAATTTGGCGGTGAAGTAACCGTGGTCACCCTTGGAGGAGAAGAAGCTACGGCGGCCATTCGCGGCGCCTTAGCTATGGGTGCCGATCAAGCGATTCACATTAAGGACCCTGCCCTGGGGGAGGTGGATGAGGGCATAGTCGCCGCTATACTGGCCAAAGCGGTGGAGTCCCTCCCTTATGACCTCATTTTAACAGGAGTTATGGACACAGATATGGGTTCGGCTCAGGTTGCAGTGCGTATGGCTGAAAAATTGGGGCTTCCTTCCATCAGCAGTGTCACTAAATTGGATATTAACGGCAGTCAGGCAACAGCCCTGCGGGTTATCGACGGCGGACTGGCAACCCTTGAGGTCACACTTCCCGCAGTCATAACCGTAGTTCAAGGGATCAATGAAGTTCGTTATCCATCCGTCGCCGGAATTATGAAAGCGAAGAAAAAACCATTGACCACCGTTAAACTAAGGGATTTAGGACTGAGTGCCCCCGACTTGGCGCTGCAGGCAAAGGTTACTCACTATACTTTGCCTGCCCCGAGAAAAGGCGGCAGAATACTTCCTGGTGAAGCAGCAGAATCCACTCGTGAATTGGCACGCCTGCTCCGCGAGGAAGCTAAAGTTCTCTAATCAGATGAGGAAACACTGTAAAGGAGCGAGTCGTATGCCGAAGGGAATCTGGATATTTGTCGAACATGCTGCCGGAAAAATTCGCAAAATATCCTTGGAACTATTAAGTCAAGGACGGAAAATTGCCGACCAGACGGGAGAGCCTCTAATAGCGGTCATTGCCGGGGAAGGGACCTCCCCTTTAGCCCAGGAAGCCGCTGCCTATGGAGTTGACCAGGTCTACTTGCTGGACTCCCCACAATTGGCTCAGTACACCACCGGTGCCTATACTTCCGCACTGACTAAGCTTATTCGGGAAAAAGAGCCTCAGGCTTTTCTTTTAGGCTATACAGCAGTTGGAAAAGACTTGGCTCCCCGCCTTGCCCAACGTCTGGGAGTGGGTCTTGCTTCAGACGCCATCGACATTGAAGTGGATCCGGAAAAGTTCCTGATCTATAAACGCCCTGTTTATACGGGCAGTGCCCATAGCTTTGTCGAGATCGTGACCAGACCAAGCCTTGCTACGGTAAGGGCCAAATCTTTCCCAGTGGCGGAACCGGCTCCTTCCAGGCAGTCCGAGGTCATTGACGCGACGGTAACTGTCGATCCAGAAGATCTTCAGGTTCTTTTGAAGAATGTGGCTCTTTTGGTCACCAGCCGTCCGGCACTAACTGAAGCGGATTTTGTGGTCTCTGGTGGCCGGGGGATGAAAGCCAAAGAAAACTTCGCCATCCTTGAAGAGTTAGCCGATGTGATAGGGGGAGCGGTAGGAGCTTCGCGAGCAGCCGTGGATTCCGGTTGGATCGATAACCAGTTCCAGGTCGGACAGACGGGGAGCATTGTCGCCCCTACCTTGTATGTGGCCTGCGGGATCAGCGGAGCGATTCAGCACATAGCCGGTATGGGGGCAGCCAAGTTTATTGTTGCCATCAATAAAGACCCGGAAGCCCCAATTTTCAGCGTGGCCGATTATGGTATTGTAGGGGATTTGTTCGAGGTGGTTCCGCTGCTTACAGAAGAATTCAAAAAGCTGGTCAGCGCCTAAAGAGACAGGTGGAAAAGGAGAGGGGGATCTCAAATAGCTACGCGGGTACTTTATTGGAATATTGACGGGCATTGGCTCATTTATCCTCTGGCTGTGATTACTTTGGCAATTTTTTTCTACGGCTATTACCGGCGTTATCGTCTCTGGAAAATGGGACAGCCTGAAAAGCGTTGGCCGGGGCTGTGGCAAGGGATTAAAGATGTGTTGATTTACGGTTTTGGGCACAAAAGAATTCTCAAAGAAGGATATCCGGGTCTCATGCATGCCATGATCTTCTGGGGATTTGCCTTGCTTTTCTTTGCCACCTTAATTGTGGCTATCCAGGCAGACTTTGGACTGCAAATTTTCCGAGGACCCCTTTATCTCTTTATTAAAGTAACGGCCAATCTTTTTGGCTTATTGGCTCTGCTGGGAATCCTTATGGCCCTTTGGCGGCGTTATGTTATCCGCCCCCGAAGGTTGGATAATACCAGGGATGATGCCATCATTCTGGCCTTGATCCTGGTGATTCTGGTAACCGGATTCATCGTGCAAGGGCTCCGGATGGCTATCGAGCCGGATCCCTGGGCAACTTACGCCTTTATGGGTTATATAATGGCTCCCTGGTTGGCAAGCTTCTTTAGTGAGGCGACCCTGTTATCCTTGCACAAAATAATTTGGTGGATTCATCCCATCCTGGCCTTTACCTTGATCGCTTATTTTCCTTATTCCAAGCTCTCCCATATCCTGTTGGCTCCGGCCAATCAGGCATTGCGCCATCATGGTCCCCCAGGCGTGCCGGAGCCCATCGATTTTGAAGATGAGAGCATCGAAACTTACGGCAAAAGCAAGCTGCGGGAATTCAGCTGGAAAACCCTGTTTAACACCGATGCCTGTGTGAAATGCGGGCGCTGCCAGGATCATTGTCCCGCCTATTTGAGCGGCAAACACCTCAATCCCAAACAGGTGATTCAGGATATGCGCGTTCATATGGAAGAGGTGGGCAAAGCCTATGAGAACTATCGGAAGAAGCATCCGGCCACGGCCGTTGAAGGGGGAGCCGGCCTGCAGGAGACCGCTGCAGCGGTCCAAGGAAGTACTGGGCAGGAAAATTTGCCCAGTGAAGAAGAACTGGGTCTGCCTGAGCTTATCGGTCAGGTGATTTCAGAAAATGACATTTGGGATTGTACCACTTGTCGTTCCTGTGAGGAGCAGTGTCCGATCTTTGTGGAACATGTGGACAAAACCGTGGCCATGCGTCGGAATCTGGTTCTCATGGAAAGTTGCTTTCCCCCGGAAGCCCAACTGGCCTTCCGCAATATGGAAAATAACGGCAACCCATGGGGAATTGGCTGGAGTGCCCGGGCCGACTATCTACAAAGTTTGGATGTTCCCACCCTGGCCGAGAACCCTGAGGCGGAAATCCTCTATTACCCGGGCTGTTCCGGAGCCTTTGACGGGCGGAATCAGAAGGTTTCCGCAGCCATAGTGAAGCTGCTGCGAAAAGCACAGGTCAATTTTGCCATCCTCGGTAATGAAGAAAAATGCTGTGGGGATTCGGCCCGCCGTTTGGGGAATGAGTACCTTTTCTACTTCTTGGCTCAAGAGAACATTGAGGTGCTGAATGGCTATGGGGTAAAGAAGATTCTTACTCAATGTCCCCACTGTTTCAACTGCCTAAAACACGAATACCCCCAGTTTGGAGGGGATTTTGAAGTCGTTCATCATACGGAATACCTGAATGATCTGCTCAGTTCGGGACGTCTGCAGCTCAATCAGGGGATAGAGGGAGCAGATGAGCGCCGGATCACTTACCACGATTCCTGCTATTTGGGACGTTATAACAGTATTTATCAGGCACCCCGCCAATTATTGCAGAAGGTTGGCCTTAAGCCTCTGGAAATGACCCGTGCCAAGGAAAAGAGCTTCTGCTGCGGAGCGGGTGGCGGTCGCATGTGGATTGAGGAGCATGAAGGAGAAAGAATCAATATGATGCGTACTGACGAGGCCATCGCCTTAGGGGTAGATAGGGTGGGCACAGCCTGTCCCTTCTGCTTGACCATGATCAGCGATGGGGTCGCTGCACGAGAAGCAGGGGAGCGGGTTAAGGCCTTGGATATTGCGGAAATTTTGGTGGAGAAGATGTCCTGAATCCTCAGCAGGTATAAGTCCTGACCAAGAAGCTCTATTTAAATTAATTTAACCATTAATAATTAGGAGGTTGTTATTATGTATTCAAAAGCCTATATTCCTTATGGTGGTTATTACAGTACCCCATTCGCCCGTTGGCAGGGAGTCCTTCAGAACGAGCATTCCGTTGAATTGGCGGCAGCTACGGCTAAACGATGGTTTGCATCCAAAGGAATCGATCCGAAGATCTTTGAATACTTGGTTTTGGGGAAAACCATTGGACAATTGCATACATTTTATGCGGCTCCATGGGCGGCTGCTCTGATGGGGGCTCCGGATATTCCCGGCCTGCATATTACCCAAGCCTGCTCAACCTCCACCACATGCCTGAGCCAAGCGGCTTCCAGTATTGAGACCGGTCTCTATGACACCTCATTTTGCCTGCTCGCCGACCGGGCTTCCAATGGCCCCTTCACCCTTTGGCCTAATCCCATGGGCCCCGGTGGTGAGCTCATTAAGGAAAGTTGGATGATGGACAACTTTGCTGCCGATCCTTGGGCGGGCTCAGCAATGATCCAAACGGCTGAAAATGTGGTGGCCAAAGCCGGCGGAATTACCAAGGAGGATGTGGACCGGGTCACAGCCAGACGTTACGAACAATATAATGATGCTTTGGCCAATGACAGAGCTTTTCAAAAACGCTATATGTTCCCTGTGGAATATAAAATCAGCAAAAAGAAAACAGGCATCCTTGAAGGGGACGATGGTGTCACTGATTCAACTTATGAGACCTTAGCCCCGTTGAAAGCGGTTATTCCCGGAGGAGTACATTCCTTCGGTGCCCAAACCCATCCGGCTGATGGCAATTGCGGGTTAATCGTCACAACGCAAGATAAAGCCCGGGAACTGAGTAAGGATAAAAACATCAAGATTCAAATTCTTGCTTATGGTTATGCCCGTGCTGAGAAAGCTCATATGGCGGCAGCTGTAGTTCCTGCCTCAAAAATGGCTTTGGACAAGGTAGGTATCGGAACCAAAGACTTGAAAGCTATTAAATCTCACAATCCTTTTACAGGAAATGATTTGTTTATGGCCAATCAAATGGGTCTGGATGTCATGAATATGAATAACTACGGCTGCTCACTGGTTTATGGGCATCCTCAAGGGCCGACGGCCGGCCGGACCATTATTGAAATGGTTGAAGAACTGGTAATGCTGGGAGGCGGTTATGGTTTGTTCACAGGATGCGCCGCCGGCGACACGGGTGCTTCCCTGGTCATTAAGGTCTCCTGATAGGGAAACGGCGCACCGTGACTCTGCATGGTATTGCTTAACATTGCGGTTTCCATGATGGTCGGATGCAACTTGTCTTGCTTAGAGTGTTTGGAATGGATTGTTCTATAGTTGCTGAAAGTAAGGGAGTGCCGCAAGCTATTAAAATAGCTTTTTCGGCACTCTCTTTTAAGGCTCAGATTCGATTGGCAGACTCAAATTAAACATAGATAAAAAAGATAATGAACCATGCATATTTTTCAAAAAAAACAACATGATAAAAGGGGTTGACAAAGTTTGATTACTCTGGTAAAGTCTATAAATGTCGCCACTAAGTGCGGCGGCCAGTAACTAGTCACTAATCGAAAGATTATGTGATGAAAAAATAACAGTTGACGGAACTCGTCAAAAATGTTAAGATGAATCTCGTCGCTGAAAGCGGCAAAACAAAGATGGTCTTTGGTCGCTTCTCGCCGTCCGTGGCTACAGCGACACCCAGACCGTCCATGGTCTTTGAAAACTAAACAACAAGGAACAGCCAATGACTCGTCAAATAAGAGTAAGAAATTTGAGCAATCAAATGTTCTTCATAAATTTTATGGAGAGTTTGATCCTGGCTCAGGACGAACGCTGGCGGCGTGCCTAACACATGCAAGTCGAACGGA
>NZ_FRDN01000006.1:300000-488857 GCF_900143285.1 Desulfitobacterium chlororespirans DSM 11544 | reverse complement strand
CGTCAGACTTTCGTCCATTGCGGAAGATTCCCCACTGCTGCCTCCCGTAGGAGTCTGGGCCGTGTCTCAGTCCCAGTGTGGCCGTTCACCCTCTCAGGCCGGCTACTGATCGTCGCCTTGGTAGGCCTTTACCCCACCAACTAGCTAATCAGACGCGGATCCATCTACTAACGATAGCATCTTCAGAGGCCATCTTTCCTTACTCCTTGATGCCAAGGCGTAAGCTTATCCGGTATTAGCCCTCGTTTCCAAGGGTTGTCCCGGTCTAGTAGGTAGGTTATCCACGCGTTACTCACCCGTCCGCCACTATCCAGCATCTAACACCCAGCATTCCAGAAGCTGTGTTGACACTTATTGAATGCGTGGAGCGCTCATTCTTCGCGCTCTCGCTGTCATCCACTTATCTGCTCCTTAAACACTCGGTGTTAGACACTGGACCGTTCGACTTGCATGTGTTAGGCACGCCGCCAGCGTTCGTCCTGAGCCAGGATCAAACTCTCCATAAAATTTATGAAGAACATTTGATTGCTCAAATTTCTTACTCTCATTTGACGAGTCATTGGCTGTTCCTTGTTGTTTAGTTTTCAAAGACCATGGTCTATTTTTTCGCTTTTGTGGCTGAGCCACATTTATAAATGATACCAGCAAACCTTCGATTTGTCAACTATCATTTATTCATTTTGTTCCTTGCAAAGCGTTGTTATCTGCGGAACATTTGATACTATATCATAGTCAACTTGCTCTTCTCAATCATTAAAATCGACCTTATTCTTATGTATTCTCTGTTCTCACCACCTTTATCTCGCAATACCTCCCTATATTGCTTGATTTCATAAAGTTCAATTGCCTTTGCTCATCATTTAGCCAAGGTTTTAACTTGGCAAGCTTTCATTAATTCATAGTGCACAGAATAAAGGAAAGGGAGACGATGCTCGTTATACATTCGTCTCCCTAGTGTAAGCCAGGCAAATTCATATCCTTATTCTAAATAAGTCTCATTCCATTGCATTCCCTGACCATCCCCGCTGGGTTCTTAATCGTCTTCTCTGGGCCGCATCGTGGGGAAAAGGATGACGTCCCGGATGGACGCTGAATCGGTCAAAAGCATCACCAGTCGATCGATACCGATTCCTAATCCCCCTGTAGGCGGAAGACCGTACTCCAAAGCCTGGACGAAGTCCTCATCCATCATATGGGCTTCGTCGTCACCTTTATCCCGCTCAGCCATTTGGGCTTCGAAACGCTGTCTTTGATCGATAGGATCATTTAATTCCGAGAAAGCGTTCCCTAATTCTCTGCCATAAGCAAAAGCTTCAAAGCGATCCGTATACTCAGGGTGTTCAGCATTTCTCTTAGCTAAAGGGGAAATCTCCACCGGATGGCCGATAACAAACGTCGGTTGGATGAGATTGGGCTCGACAAACTCTTCAAAAAATTCGTTAATGATCTTGCCACGGGAGCTTCCCGGTTCGACCTTAAGGCCCTTTTCCTTAGCGGCCTGTTGTGCTTCTTCATCCGTATGAATCTGACTGAAATCCACTCCACCATATTCTAAGATGCCTTCGAGCATGGGCAGGCGGCGCCAAGGTGTTTTAAAATCAATCGCTTGGCCTTGGTAGGTTACTTCGGTGGTTCCATGAACTTCTTTGGCAATGGTGGAGATCATGTTCTCGGTAAGTTCCATGATATCCTCAAAATTTGCGTAGGCCTGATAGAGCTCCATCATTGTGAACTCCGGATTGTGCTTAATGGAAATCCCTTCATTGCGGAAGTTTCTTCCTATCTCAAATACTTTATCAAAGCCTCCGACAATTAAGCGCTTTAAAGGAAGCTCTAAGGCAATGCGCAAATAAAGATCCATATCTAAAGTGTTGTGATGGGTGATAAAGGGACGGGCAGCAGCCCCACCCGGAATAGTATGAAGAGTAGGCGTCTCTACTTCTAAGAAGCCCTGACCTTCCAGGAAGTTTCTCATGGAGCGGATAATCTTACTTCTCATAACAAAGACATTGCGGACTTCCGGGTTCATAATGAGATCCACGTACCGTTGACGATAACGGAGTTCAACATTAGTTAAACCGTGAAATTTCTCCGGCAAAGGGCGCATTGATTTGGATAAAATCTGAACCTCAGCGGCATGCACGGAGATTTCTCCCCGTCGTGTCCGGAACACGGTACCTTTAATGCCAACGATGTCACCAATGTCAAATTTAGAAATCAGCTCAAACCATTCTTCGCCCACATCATCCTTACGGATATAAGCTTGAATCTGGCCGCTGAAATCTTGTATATGTGTAAATACCACTTTACCCTGGTCTCTTTTGGACATCATACGACCGGCAATCTTGACCTCTTGACCCTCAAGGGTATCAAATCCATCCAGAATCTCTTGGGCCATATGAGTTCTCTGATAGCGATCCGCGTAAGGCTCTACCCCATTTTCTCTTAACTGAGCCAGCTTGTCCAAGCGAACCCGCCAGAGATCATTCATTTCATCCATTAATCATACCTCCAACCGTAATTCCTTTAACAATTTTACCAAAACTCTATGACATTAAACAACAACCTTAGTCAAAAAGTTCTATATAATAAGAGATCCAAAGGTATTATAAATTACACTTTCATCGTTAAAGAAAACCCCGAAAGCACTGTCTTCGCACTTGTTGCCTTAAACGCATACTCACAAATGAGGCGGAGTCGTTGGTTGACCTTATACTTTCTGACAGTGTAAACAAAGTGTCGGCAAGAATTTCTTGCCGACCTTTTGTCAGGATACCTGAGTCATTTAAATTTAATTATCGAATATCCATAATCTCATAGTACAGAATACCCGCGGGAACATTAATTTCTACCACGGTGCCTTTAGGCTGTCCCAGGACCGCTTTTCCTACAGGAGATTCATTGGAAATCTTGTTGGAGCCTGGATCCGCTTCGGCAGAGCCGACGATTGTATATTCCTCTTCCTCACCAAACTCTTTGTCTTTCAGAATGACTGTGGTCCCGAGAGCGACGACTTCGCTGCCCTCTAAATCATCAATAACCCGAGCATTCCTTAACATCTTTTCCAACGTAATAATACGGCCTTCAATAAAAGCTTGCTCATTTTTGGCGTCATCATACTCTGAGTTTTCGCTGATATCTCCAAACTCAATGGCCTGTTTGATGCGTTCAGCCACTTCCCGACGCTTTACCGTCTTCAGAGTTTCTAATTCATCTTCTAATCTCTTCAATCCTTCGATGGTCAGAATTACTTCCTTTTCGGCCATTCAATATCGCTCCCTTTTCTCATCCTACGCATGGCGCTTTTTCCGCGCTTCATTTAAATTAGGGCTTTACTGCCATAATATGTAAACCCCGCTATTTGCATTACTCGTATTATATGTTCACTTCAAAATAATGTCAAGGATTCCGTGATGTACCTGTCATACGAATACGCTCTAATATTCTTCCTGAAACATTTAAGGTTATGCATTTTCTTGCAAAATTCTTTGGAATAGACTCTTCATTTCCAGGGGGGTTTTTGTCTGCATAATGTCATCCCGCATCTGCGCAGCATTGCGAATCCCTTTAATATACCAGACGGCATGCTTACGCATTTCGTTAAGGCCGATGCGTTCTCCTTTATAATTCAGCACTCGCTCAAAATGTTCTGTGGCCACTTTGAGCTTCTGCTCTAAAGAGGGTTCCTCAAGCAGCACGCCCTTATTCAAAAAAACATTAATTTGTGGAATCAGCCAGGGGTTGCCAAGGCTTCCCCGGCCTACCATAACTCCATCGCAGCCTGTTGCTTCGAGAACTGTTTTGGCTTCTTGAGGGGAAGAAATATCCCCATTGGCTATTACCGGGATGCTTACCCCCCCTTTAACCTTTTTTATCCCATCTCGGTTGGCAGTACCTGCGTAAAATTGCTCCCGGGTCCGCCCATGAACGCTGACCATCTGGACGCCTACAGCTTCCACCCGCTTGGCCAGCTCTGGAGCAACGATTCTTTCTGCAGTCCAGCCAAGTCGCATTTTGACCGTCACCGGAACCTCTACAGCCTTCACAACGGCTTCAGCAATGCGCTGCGCTAAGGGAAGGTCCTGCAGCAATGCTGAACCTTCCCCGTTTTTGACAATTTTAGGTGTTGGACACCCCATATTGATATCAATGATCTCGGCATCCCGCTCCACAGCCAAGGCTGCTGCCTTGGCCATGACTTCAGGTTCTGAGCCAAAGAGCTGAACAATGCGCGGTGAATCTTCCCCGGAAAGATCCAACATCTCCAAAGTTCTTGAGTTCATATAGGTCAATGCCTTGTCGCTGATCATCTCTGACCAGACATGCAGCCCCCCTACAGAACGGACTGTCTCCCGAAAGGCCTTGTCCGTAACACCGGCCATAGGGGCGAGAAAAACAGGGATGCCCAGCTCAAATTTTCCTAAACGCATAGCTCTCCTATCTACCCATCAGGGCTGTTGGTTGGAATTTCTTTCATAGATCAATAATAAACCTTCTAAGGTCAAAAAGGGATCGACTGTTTCAATTTCCTGAGAATCCTCTTGAATCAATTCCGCCAAACCACCTGTGGCAATAACGCGAGTATCCCGCCCTAACTCCTGCTTCATCAAGGTCACAATCCGATCCACTTGTCCGGTATAGCCATAGTATATCCCGGATTGCATCCCCGCTACCGTATTTTTGGCGATGATGCTTTTCGGTTTAACGATTTCAATACGGGGCAGCTTAGAAGCTCGTTGAAACAAAGCTTCCGTAGAAATCCCGATCCCCGGAGCAATGGCCCCGCCCAGATACTCACCCCGCTTGGATATAGCGCAGAAAGTAGTGGCCGTACCGAAATCGACAATAACTACAGGACCGCCATATTTATGATAAGCTGCCACCGCATTGACAATGCGATCGGCTCCCACCTCACGGGGATTATCATAGACGATGGGCATCCCGGTCTTTACTCCCGGTCCGATGACCAAAGGTTCCACATCAAAATACTTGCGAGCCAGTGATTCAAGAGTGGGCATGACCGGAGGGACCACAGAGGACATGACTACGGCTTTAATCCGGGACATATCGAGTCCATTAAGATCAAAAAGGTTTTTAATAATCACTGCATACTCATCCACTGTACGGGATTTATCCGTAGAAATCCGCCAATGGTAAATCAATTCTTTTTGCTCGTATACACCAAGGACAATGTTGGTGTTTCCCACATCAAATACAAGAATCATAGTTATTCTCCTTAGTTAAACAATTCCATCTTGCGGCGATTGCTGCTGGCTATATTACTCCGGACTATACTGCTCCCCCGCTCTGAGGCTTACTTCTCCTGAAGAAAAGGTCATCTCCTGCCCCTCCAGATCAAGGATAAGTTCCCCGTCCTCCCGGATTCCCTTAAAAATTCCGGCGTAGACCGTCCCTGCTCTTTCTACCCGCACAGGCTGGTTGATGCCTACCGCAAAAGATGTCCAGCGTTGGATAAGGCCCTGGACATCGCCTTGCTCTAAAGACTGGACTTCCTTTTCCAGATTAAAAAGCAACTGTGCTGCCAGGTGATTCAAATTGACCTCATAGCCCAGAATGTCCCGCAAGGTTGTCGCCGGCAGCTTAGAGCTAAGGGTCCGGCTGGAGAAGTTAGCATTGACCCCAATGCCCAGGATAAGAGTTTGCACCGTATTCCACTCCCCGGCTACTTCGCCAAGGATTCCGGCAATCTTTCTTCCTTGAGCCACTACATCATTAGGCCATTTAATCCCGGCTGACAATCCATAAAGATCCTGCAGGGTTTGAGCTAAAGCCACCCCTGTGCTCAGAGTGAGCTTCGCCGCATCCCCCAGGCTCAGCCTGGGCTTAAGCAACAGACTCAGCCAAAGCCCTCCCTCCGGAGACTCCCATGCCCTCTGCATCCGCCCATGGCCTGTCGTCTGACGCCTGGCGATAACTACTGTCCCATGCTCTCCCCCTTGACGCACTATATCCTTGATGCGGTCGTTGGTGGAGGACAATTCTGCAAAGAGAAAAAGCTGCCTGCCCAGAGCCTGGGTCCTGAGCTCCTGCTGCAGAGCCCATAGATCCAAGACAGAAGGTATCTTAACAAGACGATACCCTTTTCTAGTCTGACCTTCTATCTCATAGCCAGCTTCCTTTAGTCCCTGAATCTGCTTCCAGACCGCCGCCCGGGTGATGCAAAGGGCTTGGCTGATGCTCTCTCCCGAGACAAATTCTCCTTGTTGATTCTTCAGCATATCCAAAATCTTACTTCGCACAGTTCTCTCCCTTTTCCCAGCGCTCTTTGGTTAAAGCTTTAATATCTCCGATATCCAAGGAAAAGTCCATGGCTTGCACAGAATGGGTAATGGCCCCCATGGAGATAACATCCACCCCGGTTTCGGCCACGGCACGCAGGTCGCCTTTCCTGATACCGCCGGAGGCTTCCACCACAGCTCTGCCCCGGACCATCTCCACGGCTTTGCTCATGATTTCTAAATTCATATTATCCAGCATAATAACTTCAGCTCCGGCCGCGACTGCTTCTTGCACCTGCTCAAGGTTCTCACATTCCACTTCGATCTTGACCATATGTCCGATCCGGCTGCGGGCAGCTGCTACTGCAGGGCGGATGCCTCCGGCAGCGGCAATATGATTATCCTTTAACATGACGGCATCATACAAGCCAAAGCGATGGTTCTGTCCGCCACCCATAGCTACGGCGTATTTTTGCAGCATTCTTAAGCCCGGTATGGTTTTACGGGTATCTGTAATGCGTGTGGGCAGTCCGTAGCATTCCGTTACCGCCTCATAGGTCGCCGTAGCCACCCCGGAAAGGTGCTGCAAAAAGTTCAACGCAGTACGCTCCGCACTCAAAATGGAGCAAATTGCACCGGCGATCTCCATAACCACAGTTCCCCGCTCAACCAGCTCGCCGTCTGCTTTGCTAATGGATACTTCAAGTTCAGGATCCACTGTCTTAAAGACCTGCTTCGTTATCTCCAATCCGCAAGCGATGCCCTTTTGCTTGGCATAGATTTTAGCATGAGTCTTAGCTGTTTTGGGGAAAATAGCAGAACTTAAATCCCCGGTTCCCAAATCCTCCTGTAAAGCTCGTTCAATCAACTCTTGATACTGGAATGGTGCAAACATTATCGGTCCCCCTTGCTTGAATGGAATGTTTCAAATCCTTGGTATTGATCTCAGGATAGTCCGAACGGTAATGCCCCCCGCGGCTCTCTTCACGGGCCAAGGCAGCCCGGGCTACGCAATAACCGGTGGTCAGAAGATTTTTCAATTCTAACTGTGGGATTTCCTTTTCAGGTATAAAGGCGCTATCCCAGCTCCCGATAAGCTTAATGGCCTTCTTCAAGCCTTCTTCTTCCCGGATAATTCCTACATACTCCCACATCAATTCTTGCAGTTCCTCACGTTTAAGGGGGCTCTGCTCCTGACCGGCCTTCGGGGGCTTTTCATCATTTTCTGCATAAATATCACGGGGCTGAGGATTAGAAGAGCCTTTAGCGCGGACCGTATTCACAATATCTTCCACGATACGCCCCCCAAAGACGAGCCCATCCAGGAGAGAGTTGCTGGCCAATCGGTTCGCTCCATGAACACCATTGCAGGCGCATTCCCCACTGGCATAAAGATTGGTGAGGCTTGTCCTGCCCCTTTCATCCGTACGGACTCCGCCCATCATATAATGAGCAGCGGGAGCTACCGGAAGCCGCTCCTCCAGGACATTGATCCCATAGTCCAGGCAGGTCTGATAAATCATCGGGAAACGCCGGGGCACTTTTGCTAAACCGATGGGCCGGAAATCCAAGGTTACCTCACCCTTAGCCTGCTCCCGCCAAATCCCCCGTGCTACCACGTCCCGGGGTGCCAGCTCTTTGCCGGGAACATCCTGCATAAACCGTTCTCCCTGAGCATTGAGAAGATGAGCTCCCTCCCCCCGGACAGCTTCTGAGATTAAAAACCGCGGTGCTCCCGGAATAAACAGCGCCGTGGGGTGAAATTGGACAAACTCCATATCCATCAATTGGGCTCCTGCCCGATAAGCCGCTGCTATACCATCCCCTGTAGCCACTTCCGGGTTCGTCGTATAACAGTATAGCTGACCTAACCCTCCTGTAGCCAAAACGACAGCTTGGGCCAGATAAATCTCCGGCTCTTGGGTCAGACCATTGAGGCTGAGCGCCCCGATAACTTCTCCCTTTGAGTTTTTTAAGAGATCCAGCAGGAATTGCTCTTCTTTGACAAGGATTCGCTCTTCCCCAAGGGCTTGAGCGACCAGGGTCCGTTCGATTTCCTCCCCTGTAGCATCTCCGTTGGCATGGAGAACTCTTCTGCGGCTGTGGGCAGCCTCCTGAGTAAAAGCCAGTTTCCCGTTCTTCCGATCAAAATGGGCACCCATCCGAATCAGCTCTTCGACCCGCAGGGGACCATCTTCAACCAAAGCCCGGACGGAATCGGATTCACATAAACCTGCACCTGCGTAGAGCGTATCCTCGTAATGCAAAGAGGGTGAATCCTCTTGGTCCAAAGCTACAGCGATACCCCCTTGAGCATGTTTCGTGTTGCTCTCCGGAATTCCTTTCTTGGTCAGTACAGTGACCTCAAAATACTCGCTGGCCTTAAGAGCCGTGTACAAACCTGCTATTCCGCTCCCCAGAACCAACACCCCTGTCGAATAAATACGACATTCCTCAAAGCGCCAAGGCACCAAATATCTCCTCACGGTTATCCTCCTACCCCTACCTACCCGTACTATTTTTTTCTTTATTCTATTGCTCTCTGAGCCCTCTGTCCATTCTTTTAATTCAATCATCCCATACTACCGTTGTTCTTTTCTTCTACGTCCAAGCCGTTAAGCCTTTTTAACCAAGTCTTAGGGATGCTAAGACTCCTGCCCGTGTATCTCCTCATGGGCTATCTTCACCGGGTTATTCCCTTCATCGACAAAGATGACCTTCGGTTCATAGGTTCGGGCTGCCTCATCGGTGAAAATTCCATAGGCAATAATAATCACTTCATCCCCCACTTGAACTAAGCGGGCCGCAGCTCCATTGAGACATACAGTACGCTCTCCCCGCTTTCCGGGAATAACATAAGTCTCCAAACGCGCTCCGTTATTGTTATTAACGACCTGTACCTTTTCATTAGGAAGGATATCCGCCACCTCTAAAAGTTCTTCATCAATGGTAATGCTTCCTACATATCTAAGATTGGCTTCCGTAACTGTGGCCCGGTGAATCTTGGACTTCATCATCGTTCGGAACATTTACATCCCCTCCAAAACTTTATTGTCAATCAGACGGGTAGGGCCAAAGCGCACAGCTAAGGCGATGAAAATCTTGCCTTCAATCTGTTCTATCCTGTGCAGGTTCTCCGCCGAACGGATCTCAACATAATCAATTTCCCCGGAGCTTTCGTTTCTAATCAATTCCTTGATTCGTTCTTCGATAGTCAGAGCAGAACGCTCTCCCTGACGCAGCCAATTCTCCGCCTCCCCAAGGCTTCTTTGCAGCACCAGAGCCTCTGCCCGTTGCTCAGGGCTTAAATAAATGTTTCGCGAACTCAAGGCCAGTCCATCTTCCTCCCTGACAATCGGCACCCCGATGACTTCGATAGGAAAATTCAGATCCTTCACCATTTGGCAGATGATCAAATACTGCTGATAATCTTTTTGACCGAAATAGGCACGATCCGGCTGTACTATATGGAAAAGCTTACTGACCACCGTCGTCACACCCCGGAAATGTCCCGGCCGGGAAGCTCCGCACAGACTGTCTCCCAGCTCATCCACCTCCACATGAGTGAGGTTCTTGGTTGGATACATTTCCTCCACTTCGGGATTAAAAATCAAGTCTACCCCGGCCCCTTCGGCTTTCTTGGCATCCCGCTCCAAATCCCGGGGATAACGGGCAAAATCTTCATTAGGACCAAATTGCAGCGGATTAACAAAAATGCTCATCACCACAAAGGCACCGCTCTTCCGGGCCTCTGCCACCAAAGTCAAATGCCCTTCATGCAGATACCCCATGGTAGGCACTAAGGCTATGCTTCTTCCCTGACCTCGTTGTTCCTTGACAATGTCCCGAACTGCAGAGATTTTCTTACAGATGATCATAATTCATTCGTCCCTTTCTCCATCAACCTATTCATTTCTTCCCACACTTCTTTTGCATAAGCTCCCCCGTTTAATTCCATCTTTTTTTGCCCAATGTCCAGGGTATAAAGGCCTAAAGCCCGGTATACGGGATCGATCTTTGCCGGCATGTGCTCCAGGTGCCCCCGAATCACATCCACATCCCCGCGGGCTATAGGGCCGGTAAGTGCCTGAGGAAGCCCCACATTCTCCAGATTCTGCAGAGCGCCTTTCATGAGCGGCAGCAAGCTTTCCAGCGCTTCCTGATTAGTAATGCCCGCTTCTTCAAATAATTGAACGGCCAAACCCGCCAGGGTCACCAGATAATTGGACGCCACCACGGCCCCGGCATGGTAAAAGGGCTTTTGCTGAGGATCTAGCCGGTGCGGGATGCCTCCTAACTGAGTTACAATCGCCAAACCGACTTTTTCCCCATCCCCTTCAATACCAAAGTGAGTTCCCGGAATAAGCTCCACAGCCTGGTCAATTCCCGCAAAAGCTTGTAAAGGATGAAGGGATAGATAATTTATCGGTAAATCCTTATCCACTTGCATAACCCGGGAGCTTACAGAACCTGAGCAATGAATCCAGGTTTGCCCTTCTTTATAGAGGCCCCTCCGGGTCAATTCTTCAGCAGCTGCACGAATCATGCCGTCCTGTGTCGTAATAAATAAAAGATCTGCTTCAGGGAGCCATTCCTCCAGCGGGCGTCTCTCCCCATGATGAAGATAGGTACAAAACCGCTCATAAGATCGCCGGCTGCGTGAGTGTACCCCTACCAAATGGTGCCCCGCCTGTCTCAGCCGAATAGCGATAGCCGTCCCAACGATTCCTGCTCCGATGATTCCGAAATTCATGTTAACCTCTCCTAACCCGCAAAGCTCCGGCCCCCTTGATCATGTAAAAAAGCACCCCACAAACGTGAAGGTGCTATGCTATGCTCTGCTTTCCTTCTCCGTCTCGGTCATAATGATCCAAGCGGTATTCTCAAAAGCCAATTCAATTTTGTTTTTCTATACCCTAAACCCAGAAGGTCTTTATGGCCTGAACAATCCTTCTCCAGTACAACTCCTTTAGATATTGTCTGGTTTATTTAGATTCCAGTCGCCATACCTCTCCATCTCCACAAACTTCTGTAACCCTTTTTCCTGAAGGAAGGATATAGTGTGGAGCTATTTCCCGTAAGGGTGCCAGAACAAACTCCCGCTCTTCCATGCGGGGATGAGGGAGAATAAGCCGATCGTCCTCCCATACCTTATTATCATAATTTAGGAGGTCAATGTCAATGGTTCTTGGCCCCCAACGAATAAGTCTTTCTCTCCCGAGGGATTTTTCAACCTCTTGACACAGATCCAAGAGGTCCAGAGGCGCTAATGAGGTCTCAATCTCCAGCACTTGATTCCAGAAATCCGGTTGATCCACATTGCCCCAGGGCTTTGTTTCATACGTGCCGGATCTTTTGATGATCTTAACTTCCAAATGCTCCGCCAGCCTTTGACAGCTCTGCTGCAAATAATGCCCCCGGTCCCCCAGATTGCTTCCGATACTCAAATACGCTTTCACCGTTTTTTCTCCCGATAGATCTCAACGAAAGCTTCCTCAAAAATCCCCGGAATGGGGGCTTGAGGTTTATGAATGACAACACGCACCCCTTCACAGGGAAATTCACCAAGAACATCCTCGGCAACCCGCTCCGCCAATCGTTCAATAAGCTGGTATTTTTCCATCTTGACAATGGTTTTGATCCGAGCATACACCTCAGCATAATTGATGGTATCCTCCACCTGATCGGATTTCCCTGCTTTGCTTAAATCGGCGTAGAGATCAATATCGACGATAAAGGTTTGGCCGAGGATTTTTTCCTCACGGAGCATTCCATGATAAGCGAAAAATTTTAACCCCCGTAAGGCGATTCGATCACGCTCCACTAAAATTCTCCCCTCTCTTGCGGCGATAGATGGCATCGGCCATCTGCACCGCTCTCTTATTGGCTTGGACATCATGAACCCGAAGAATATCCACCCCGGCGGCCACGCCTACCACGCTGGTGGCCAGAGTTCCTTCCAGCCGTTCCTCCATGGGTAGGTTCAAGGTCTGACCGATCATGGACTTCCGGGAGGTTCCCAAAAGGATGGGATGGCCTAAAGAGCGGAACTCCTCCAAGCGGCTCATAATTTCCAGATCGAAGTCCAAACTTTTGCCGAAGGCTGTTCCGCCAATGCCCGGGTCGATGATGATCTGGTCACCTGTTAATCCCTGCTCTTCGGCAAGATGAATGCTCTTTTTCAGGTAAGCCATCATATCCCCGATAAGATGATGATAGTTGCTCCCCTCCTGATTATGCATGACAATCACAGGTGCCTGATATTTCCCCACAACCTCCGCCATTCCAGGGTCTTTTTGCAATCCCCAGACATCATTAATCATATGTACTCCGGCAGCCAATGCCCTCTCCGCCACCTCCGCTTTATAGGTGTCCACTGAGATGGGAACAGCAAGCCGCGGCAGCAAAGCCTTAATAACGGCCTCCAGACGATGCCATTCCTCTTCGGCACTGACCGGGTCGTGGCTTAAGCGGGTGGACTCTGCTCCGATATCCAAAATATCTGCCCCTTGCTCGACCAAGGCTTCCGCTTGCTTTAGGGCGCGCTCCAAGGTATTGAATTTTCCGCCATCGGAAAAAGAATCCGGAGTGAGGTTGAGTATCCCCATGATCAGGGTCCGCTCACCCAACACAATATCCTTCCCCCGGCAGGAAACTACCCTTTGCTTGGGAGGCTCCAAAGTCTCCAGGAGATCTTTTAAGCTCTTACCTAAATCCTTTAAACCAAAGGGTTGAGCCGCCAGCTTTTGACTGAGCCGGCGAAAATGTTTTGCTGTTCCCACCAGCAAAATATCCGAGGCTTCAATCTTATTGACAACAACATTGCGATGAACCGCCGCGTCCCCCCCCAGAGAGAGCATTTCCTGCTTAATGATATGAGCGGCAGGCAAGGGCACATTCTCCAGCTTGAGAGCTCTGCCGATGGGTTTACCAGCCATATGAGCAATTCCTCCCGGGTCGGAGCCAATTTGCTGCATAGCCTTTTTAGCTTCTGTTTCGTTATTCAGGCTGATCCAGCGCGGGGAATAATCTTTCATACATATCTGACCTCCTTGTGGACCTTAACTTTAGATTAGAATGTCCTCCATTGCTTTTGTATATTTATAACAGGTAGCCTTGCTGGGGCAGCTTTGGCAATCCCTCGCCCAATCATCAGCTAAAGCCAAGGCTTGCCCAAGGATACTGCTTGTCTGGTCCGGAGGGAGACGATGTTCTGAAATCCCGAGGACGATCTTCTCCATCTCCGCCTCTGTGAACCCACAATCCCTGAGAATAGGCCTTGCCAACCGGGCTCCTGCCAGAGCATGATCCTCTTGGTTCTCATACTCTATCCACCGGCCAATATCGTGCAAAATTCCTGCCGCATAGATGCTTTCTTTCCCTAGACCATAGCTCTCTTCCAGCCTGATGCTTGCCTGATTTGTCCCGGTCCCAGGAAGGCTGCCCCTGTCTTCAATGTATTTCTCCAAAAGATAGAGATAGGCAATTCTCGCCACTGCGAGGCCATGATCAGAGCCATGGCGGCAGTATACCCGCTTTTCTTCAGCTTGTTTATTTTTCTCAGTAAACTCTTCATAATTACGATGTTGAAGAATACGATTTACCCGAGGCATAGGTATCATCCCGGCTGCTCCTCCTGTCCCAGACTATTTTCTCTAACCTCAGCTCATTTTCTAATCTGATTATACCTTTCCCACTTCCACTGTAAAACATTAAAAGGTCCTAACGAAAATAAGCCCCAGAAAATTTCTTTCTGGGGCAAAGCCAGACGATCTGTTTTAGAAGAGACCGGTAATGCGCCCTGCAGCGTCAATATCCATTCTTAAAGCAGCTGGACGTTTCGGAAGTCCGGGCATGGTCATAATAGCACCGGTGATGGCTACCAGGAATCCGGCGCCGGCAGATAAGCGGAGTTCACGGACCGTAATGGTAAAGCCCGATGGGCGGCCCAGAACATTCTGATCATCGGTTAAGGAGTACTGAGTTTTAGCCATACAAATGGGCAATTGGCCATAGCCTAATTCTTCATATTTCTTCATAGAGGTTAGGGCCTCTTTGGTAAAGTTCACACCATCGGCACCATAAACCTCTTTACAAATGGTCTCGATCTTCTTGGCAATGGGCAGATCCAATTCATAGAGAACATGGAAATTGGATTCTTTATTATCAACAATATTGAGAACAGCCTTGGCCAGCTCTATACCGCCTTCTCCACCTTTAGTGAAGACTTCCGATAAAGCGAACTCGGCTCCCAGCTGACGGCAGCGTTCTGCCACAAACTCTAATTCAGCATCGGTATCGGTGGGGAAACGATTGATAGCCACTACCGCAGGCACACCAAATTTGCCGATGTTCTCGATATGCTTTTCAAGATTAACGATACCTTTAGCTAAGGCTTCCAGGTTCTCCGGCCCCAGATCCTCCTTAGCGACTCCGCCATTCATCTTAAGAGCGCGGACAGTCGCTACAATGACTGTGGCAGCCGGCTTCAGCTCTGCGAAGCGGCATTTCAGATCGTAAAATTTCTCAGCACCGAGATCAGCGCCGAATCCGGCTTCGGTAATGACATAATCAGCAAGCTTCATGGCCATTCTGGTAGCCACGACGCTGTTACAACCGTGAGCAATATTAGCAAAAGGACCGCCATGAATAAATACAGGAGTGTTCTCCAGAGTTTGAACTAAATTGGGCTTAATGGCATCCTTCATCAGCAGAGCCATCGCACCTTCAGCTTCCAGATCATGAGCGGTAATCGCCTTACCGTCATAAGTGTAAGCCACCACAATCCGACCGAAGCGCTCTTTTAGATCCATAAGATCCTTGGCTAAGCAGAGAATCGCCATAATTTCGGAAGCCACTGTGATATCAAAACCGTTTTCCCGGGGAATTCCTTCAGTGCGGCCGCCTAAACCAATCACAATTTTACGTAAGGCCCGGTCATTCATATCCATAACCCGACGGAATACGATTTGGCGAGGGTCGATGTTCAGAAGATTACCTTGTTGAAGATGGTTATCTAAAAGTGCTGCCAATAAATTATGAGTCGAAGTAATGGCGTGGAAATCACCAGTAAAGTGGAGATTGATATCCTCCATCGGCACAACTTGAGCATATCCGCCCCCGGCTGCTCCACCCTTAACACCAAAGCAAGGGCCCAGGGAAGGTTCACGCAAGGCAATCATGGCGTTTTTGCCAATCTTGGACATAGCTTGTCCTAAGCCAACGGTCGTCGTGGTTTTTCCTTCACCGGCAGGGGTAGGATTAATAGCAGTCACCAGGATGAGTTTAGCATCGGGTTTATCCTTGAGGCGTTCCCAAGCACTGAAGCTGACCTTGGCTTTGTATTTGCCATAAAGCTCAATCTCATCCTCCAGCAGATCTAACCCCTGAGCAATCTCCGTAATTGGTTTCATCGTTGCCTCTTGTGCAATTTCGATATCGGTTTTCAATTAAAATTCACTCCTTTTTCCACTCTTTCGTCTCGGACTATGAAAGTCCCTTTTCCAGATCCTTGAAAACTCCAGTCCAATTATACTAATTCGGCGAGAAAAGAAGATTCCCTGCTTGGGCTAACAACAAATTTTTTGAAAATTATAAAATCTCCTTTAGAAGAAAAAATACTATCCTAAACCTAGGAGTCAGGGTTTTTTACAGGCGATACTCCTTTATACGAAGGAATTTGCACGGTTTTTCTGGCTACACTGACACTCATCCCTAATTGCTTTAACCGCTGAGCTTTCAATTGCGTGAAATAGTCCAGGAGCTGGTCCTGATTACCACAGGCGAGGATCTCATAAGGAACTCCTTCCGTACGGGTAATGGGGACCTGATTAATCAGCTTCGTGGAAGTCCCGCTCAGAACAATAGCTGAGGAGGCCACAACCCGCTGTCCGTTGACGCTGATTGCTTCAGCTCCGGCAAATTTTAAGGTATTGATTATTTCGAGCAAGTCCTCGTTGCTCATCGGAAGCACGACTTTATGCTCCTGTTGCCGGTCATCAATGGTAATCACGATGCCCGGACCTTGAACATTCATCGTACCTTCCATCATCCGATAACGGTCTAACTCGGCGAGAAGAGCCGGGCTGGTTCCCCCTTGTGTTCGCGCTTCTTCCAGCTGGGTCGTTAAAGCTGTATGCTGCTCTTTGAGAAGCTTGTTTTCCTCTTGAGCTTCGGCCAGGAAATCCTTAGCGGAAGCAGCCCTTTGTGCCTGAATTTTCTCCAGTTCCACCACGCTTTTCTGAGTCTGCATTTGCAGCGTGAGCAAGAACCCTAAGACCAGGGCTACTAAGGTCAAAGATATGGCCAGGGTACGTTTCTTCATTATTTCGCCTCCTTCATAGGTTCAGAATAGCGAAACTGCTGAGCCTTGCCGGCCGGTATGATCAGGGGCTCCGTGGGCACCTCAAGTTTTCTTGTAATTCCATATTGTTCCTGATACTCGCCCAAGCGATCCCAGAAGTAAAAGTTCAAGGCCGACTGCAAGTAATTCACATCCCCTACAGCTTCAATTACATAGGGGGGCATTTGGCGGGTCTGACCAATCTGAATGAAGGCTCCACTGCAGAAAATTTCTGTATTGCCTGTAATCCGCTGTCCATTGACTGAGACGGCTTCAGCTCCGCCGTGCCAGAGCAAGTTGACAATCGTGCGGATATATTCTTCGTGAACCAGGTAGTAATAGATATCCTCGTTATTAATATCCCGCTCCTGTGCATCGTCAAGCGTAATTCGTATACCGGGTCCGGTGACCTTGGTCAGCCCGGCATTGCGTTTCGCTGTATCCAGTTGTTCGAGTATGACTTTAGACGCATTCTGACCCGCTTGAAATTTAGATAAGTCTTCTTTAAGTTTAGTAATATCATTTTTCAATTGCTCGTTTTCCTGGCCGATTTGAATAAGTGAAGCTAGGGTTGTATCCGTTCTCGCAGTGGATCCTGCCGCCCCTGTAGTTTTCAGTAAGGATATGAAGAGAATGCCTAAAATCAGGCTGGCCACCGTAAGCATCATTTTGCCGTTTTTCGGCAAGTTCATGGTTTATACACCTCTAACTCTTATCAAGAATTATTTTTTGAAAAAGGACACCGAAGTCGGTGCCCTTTTTTAATTCACTCTCTATTTTACTCGCTGAGCCACTCTTCCCCAGCTTTGCGATAGTCACAAAGCTCTTCAGGTCTAAAATAGAGGGCAATCTCCCGTTCTGCACTGGCTACAGAATCTGAGCCATGAATCACATTGCGGCTGATATCCATGCCAAAGCTGCCGCGGATCGAGCCGGGGTTGGCATTGGCAGGGTTGGTGGCTCCCATCAGCTCCCGAGCCAGAGCCACGACATTTTTGCCTCCCCAAACCATAGCCACCACCGGAGAAGACATAATATATTGAACCGTGGGCTCAAAAAAACTTTTCCCTTTGTGCTCTGCATAATGTTGCTCGGCCAAAGCCTGATCAACACTCATAAGCTTCATTCCTACCAGTTTGCACCCCTTTGCTTCAAAGCGTGCGATAATTTGCCCAACCAACCCCCGCTGTACAGCATCAGGCTTGAGCATGATGAAGGTCTTTTCCATAACCATCCTCCCCTAGTCAATCTTATTTTTTTCTTCTTCTAAGGTTGACCCGCTCAATCCCTCGGCTTCCGTCCTGTCTTCTCCCTCCACGGAGGTCTCCCCTGTGGCGGGAAGAAGATCATCATGTTCCGTTGTATTATTTTTAGTCTCCGAAGGCTCCGAGACTTGTGCGGTTTCCACTGGTTGATCAAAGCGGGCCATCAGCTCGGCGAATTCCTTGGCTTCGATGGTTTCTTTCTCCATCAAAGTCTGGGCAATCGCGTTAAGCTTATGCATGTTCTCCTGAATAATGGTCTGCGCCTTCAAATAACATTCATCAATCATTCGGCGCGCTTCTTTATCGATAGAGTAAGCCACCGCTTCACTATAATTGCGATCCCGGGCAATATCCCGGCCCAAGAACACCTGACCTTCCTTCTGTCCAAAGGTAAGGGGTCCCAGCTCCTCGGACATTCCCAGTTCTGTAATCATCTTGCGGACAAGACCTGTAGCCCGCTCCAAGTCATTGGAGGCTCCGGTGCTGATCTCATGGAGAACCAAAGCTTCGGCAACCCGTCCCCCTAAGAGCATAGTGACTTGATCCAACAAATGAGACTTTGTCATGTAGTTGCGATCTTCCTTAGGCAGGAGCAGGGTATACCCGCCAGCCCGCCCCCGGGGGATAATGGACACCTTGTGCAAGGGATCCGTATGGGTCAGCATTTCTCCCACTAAAGCATGGCCTGCTTCGTGGTAAGAAACTAATTTCTTTTCATAGTCACTGATGACCCGGGCCTTTTTCTCCGGTCCGGCAATAACCCGCTCCACAGAATCCTCCAGAGCATTCATTTTGATCTCCTTCTCATTGCGACGGGCAGAGAGCAGGGCCGCCTCATTGACAAGGTTGGCCAGGTCTGCTCCGGTAAATCCCGGCGTGCGGCGGGCTAAGACATCCAGCTCCACATCGCTGTGCATGGGTTTACCTTTAACATGGACTTTTAAGATCTCCTCACGGCCTTTGACATCGGGAACATCCACCACTACCTGGCGGTCAAAACGCCCCGGACGCAACAAGGCCGGGTCGAGAATATCAGGGCGGTTGGTGGCCGCGATAATGATGATGCCCTCATTCCCATTAAAACCATCCATCTCAACGAGCAGCTGGTTCAGGGTTTGCTCCCGCTCATCATGGCCGCCCCCCAGACCGGCGCCTCTTTGCCGGCCTACTGCGTCGATCTCGTCGATAAACACGATACAAGGGGCATTCTTTTTGGCTTGTTCGAATAAATCACGAACCCGGGATGCTCCCACCCCGACGAACATCTCTACAAAGTCCGAGCCGCTGATGCTAAAGAATGGAACCCCCGCCTCTCCTGCCACAGCCCGGGCCAAAAGAGTCTTACCGGTTCCGGGAGGGCCAAAGAGCAGCACTCCTTTGGGAATTTTAGCTCCCAACTCATTAAATTTCTTAGGGAACTTGAGGAATTCCACAACTTCTTCAAGCTCTTCCTTCACCTCATCGGCTCCCGCCACATCGGCAAAGGTCACCTTTTTCTTTTCATCCGTCACCAGTTTAGCCCGGCTTTTCCCGAACTGCATGACCCGGTTGCCGCCCCCTTGGCTCTGCTGCATCATAAAGAAGATAAAGCCGCCGATTAACAGAAAAGGCAGTACCGTGGTGATCAAACCGGCCCACCAAGGGGTGGTGACCGGCGGATTGACCCGTCTGGTGACTCCATGCTCGGTCATTTTTTGAGAGAGATCAACATCGTTCGCTTCACCAAGCACCACATATTGCTGACCATCTTTAGTTTTAACTTCATAGGTATTGACATTATCATCGGTACTGATTACAACTTCTTCAACCTGGCCCGTAACCACCGCATTATAGAATTTGGTGTAATCCATATCCAAGGGCTGAGTCGCCGGTGGGTTGGCAAATCTTATGAGCATAATCGCAATGAGAATAATCAGTAAATAAACAGCAGCGTTTTTGAAAAATTTCAAACGTCTGGTCCTCCCCTCTTCTGGAAAAAAATGTCCCATCATACAAAGACAATATTACATATTATACCACGAAAAAGCCCCTTTTACAACGAATCCAGCCTTTCTTCTTCCTTCCCTTTTCGTGATTCATCCATTGCCGGCCAAATCCACAGCCGGGCTTTCAGCGACGAGGCTTTAGCATTTGATAAGAACGCCGACAGTTCCCTTTCCCTGTCCAAGGGGATAACGATCTCCCCTCTTCACTCCGGGTATCCAGAGAATTTCATTGCCCATGGCCAGGAGAGGAATCACCGGTCGGTGCTTAGCCGGAACTTTGGCATCCTGGAAGACTTTTTTCAGGGATTTATGCCCTAATCCTGCAATCCACAAGCAGTCTCCATCCTGCCGATACCGCCATTGCAGCTTTTCACCGTTTCGTATCAAATCCAGCCCGTCGAAAAAGACTTTATCCACACATTGGCCCGGGTAATCATCGTCCCCCGCTTCTTTCTCCAGGCAGAAAAGACCAACCAGCCAATTTACCCCCACCTCATCCCGCCAGGGGAGCCACTCACCCCAATGGGCGCCGACAGGCAAAGAGGGCCATAAGATATCCGGGGATTCATTAATAGACTGCCCCCAGTCTGCCCTTTGAAACCATACCCCTTGATAATCTATCTCGATGTTCAACCCCGGCAGATCCTGGCTCCAGCCTACCTGACCCTGGGAAGCCATCACCTGCTCTACATACTGAAAAGCTATTCCCCGGGGCTCTCCGGAAACCAGGGTGGCAGCTCTGCGAATCAATCGGGATAAAATAGCTTTAGGAAGTTCAAAGGTTGTTCTGCACAAACCCACCCTTTGCTCTGTGTCAAGGATGGCCCATCTCTTCCAGGCTGACTGGACTTCTTCTTCCAGGTATTCCTCATCCCAACGTAAAACTTCAGCCGTACGCCCTAAAGCTTCGATAATCTTAGGGTTATACTCCCGCTGAAGTTCCGGTAACAGCTGCAAGCGAATTTTATTCCTGACATAGATAGGTTCCTCATTAGAATGATCCAAGGCATAGGGTAACTTCTCATTTCGACAATATTCAAGGATATCCTCCTTGGTGACTGTAAGAAGTGGACGAATCAGCTCACCTTTTTGCGGATAAATTCCTGCCAATCCCGCTGTACCGCTGCCCCGCAGGAGGCGATACAGTACAGTTTCCGCTTGATCCCCGAGATGGTGGGCTGTGGCCAGCAGGGTGCAATTTTCTTTCCTCATATCTTCCTGCCAACAGGCATAGCGCCATTCCCGGGCAGCCGTCTGAAAGGATTTTCCCACCGACTTAGCATAATTTTTGGAATCGAAACGATGAATAAGACAAGGGATTTCCCAATCCCTTGCCATATTTTGTACCATCTTCTCTTCATCATCCGATTCCTCACGCACCCCATGATGGACGTGAGTTATAACGAGAGTGATCTTCTGCTCCTGCCTGTCCTGAATATAGCGCCACAATATATGGGCAAGAGCCACAGAATCCGGCCCTCCCGATACAGCAGCCAGAATCCGGGAGCCGGGCGCAATGAGCTGCGGCAACACCTGCTGCTTTAGTTTTTCATACAATGCCCCTTACCCTCCTTGCGTCTCAATGAAAAATGTTCTTTTTCACCACCAGGACAATCCCGTCGTCCGCCAGGTCATTGCCGCTCATGTCCCGCGCTTCCTGCACGATCGCCTCGGCCAATTCCTGGGCGGCCTGGGGATGCTGGCGATCCAAGAATCTTTTCAACCAATCCTTCCCATCTTTTAGTATATCCTGAATTCCATCCGTAACAAGCACTAAATACTCTTCCGGGCGTAATTTTTCTTCGATAACAGGAATCTCCACATGATTTAAGATCCCTACCGGCAGGCTGGAGGATTGAAACATATGGACTTTATCCTCCCGGACAATATAGGAAGGGCAGGCCCCCACTTTGATCAGCTTAAGATCATCGGACTCACAATCAAGGATACCAATATCCAAAGTAACAAAGCTTTCTTCCGGAGAACGCAGGACCAAAATGGAATTCAACGCCTGAATGGCACTTTCCGGTTCAAAGCCTGTGGTCAGGAGCTGTTCCAACAGATTCAGGGCTGTAGAGCTCATCTTGGCCGCCCCTTCTCCTACTCCCATACCATCACTGACGATAAAGGCATGCTGGGTCGGCGCAAAGGCCAAGGAGGCATAATTGTCTCCGGATATGCTGTTTCCCTTCTTTGTAAAAGAGGCCACTCCCACATCCAAAAATTGCTTGCGCCGCCGGGCCAGGCTGGCCGGTTTGACCTGCTCCACATTGTGGCGGGCATTAAGTTCCTTGGCCAGATGCCCGATAACTTGGGAAACACTTTGGAATTGACGGGCCAAGGCTTCCTGATTGGCCGTCAGCCGGGAGCGCCAGGATTCTATGCTTTTTTCATGCTCCATAATAAACTGGACCCCCAGCAGCATTTCTTTAAGTTTCCCGCAATGACGCTTCCATTCCACAGGAAGATTCTGAACATCGACTTTTTCTTCTTCCCGTTCTACCCATTCGAAGAGATTGAACAGCAAGTGGTAGGTCCGATAAAACTCCCGGGTCCAGCAGGTGTCCAGGGTGGGGCAATTTTTGCAGACTCTTTCCACTAAAACATTCATCAGCTCCGGAATCTCCGGTTTGGATTTTCCTACTTCAGCCTCAGCCGCCTGAGCACTGTAGGCAATCTGATCAAAAATCTCCGCGACGGTCTTGACCTTGGTCACCGTGGACTCTACTTCCGGCATCGGCTTGTCCTTTAAAAAATCATGTTGGGAAGTGGTGCTGGGAAAAAGTAAAAAAAGCAACAGGCCAATGCCTGATGATAATAACTGGGAATAAAGCACCTCTGGCTGGAGGTAGACCGTGAACATCAGGGTAATGCTCATAAAGGCCACACCCAGACCCAGTTTTCCCAGCTTCTGAAAAGCTCCGGTGCCAAAACCGGCCAAACCGTAAATTCCGGCAGCCATCAAATTCTGGGGATTAAACTCCAACTGAGGGAGAAAGCCCAACATAGCCCCCACTCCAGCTGCCGCCCCCGCACCAAAACGCTGGGCAATAAAAAGAATAAAAAAGCTCAGAACCACTACCGAAAAGTTAATCCCTTTAAACATGACGCCATGCAGCCCGCTCAATACCCCGATGAGAATGAGCAACCAGGCCATTCCCTGCTCACGGGTAAAGTTTCCCCGCCAGACCGCATCCTGATAGCGCAAAGCAAACCGGAAAACAACCGCCAGACCGCCATTAAGAATGCCGAGCACTGCCGCTTGCATTCCCAGCGGGACTTCAAATTGTCCAAAACTCAACACCGCCAGGGCAACACACCCCGTCACAAGGGCTGTGGAAATACCGAGATAAAGGCTCTCCCGCTTGTTGCCGCGCAGCCGGGGCACGAAAAGGCTCAGAATGAGCAGAGTCAGTAGAATCTGCAGCCCGGATGCCAAATCCTTCAGGAACAGGGAGCTTACTCCCGCCGTCACCCCCAGCAATCCCATCATGGTCCCTTTGCGCCCATGAAGCATTAAGGCTGCGCCAAAGGCTATCCCAAAGGGGTATAACCCCAGAATACTTCCCCGAGCTATCAGCAAACCTAATAAAAAAGGCCAAAAATGTCCCTCTAAAGTCAATTTTTCCTTGCGCAATCCCTGCTTAGTTTTCAACGTCGCCCATTCCGCCATGACCTCACCTCTTACCATATAATACCAACATTATACCTGATGGCTATGGCAAAGCTTGTCTAGGGAAGGCGGAGATTTGGATTACTTTTCGACTCATTTCCTGAATATTACCTTAATCGTCGTCTTTTCACCCTCAACCTTCAGGATACTACAACAAAAAACCCTTCTTCAAGATATAAAGAAAGCCCGGTTTCGCCGAGCTTTATATTTTCAGAGAGTGCTAAAAAGACCGCTTTGCAGCGGTCATTTATTTTAGAGAACGTTAGCTTCTAGTATCGGCTTGATCCTCTTCCCCCGCGCTTGGATTCTGTGGCACGACGGAATTCCAGTTGCCGTTCATCGCTATCCTTAATAAACTTGGCTAATTTATCTTCAAAGGATACGGTTGGCTGGCGACGTTCCCGCGTCGTATTTTTCGGACTCGGATTAGCCTGTTTAATCGATAGACCAATTTTCCCTTTTTCATCGACATGGATAACTTTGACCTTAACACGGTCTTGTTCCTTCAAGTAGTCCCTAACATCTTTAACATATGCATCCGCAACTTCTGAGATATGCACGAGGCCTGTGACTTTCTCGGGTAATTCCACAAAAGCACCGAAATTGGTAATTCCCGTTACTACACCCTCAACTATAGTGCCAACCGCAATGGCCATACGAAGCAAACTCCTCCTTGTGATGATTTAAGTCATTATTTTTATTATATCTGTCTGTTGAGAGGACTGTCAAGATAACAAGTCTTGAGAATCCTGACATTTTGTACTAAATCATAAGTATTTTATTCCATTTTGGGCGCAATGCGAATTTCACCCTTACGGACTAACCCTAATTGCTCCCTGGCCAGTTGTTCAATATAACTGGGAGTATTCAACTGCAGAATCTCTTCCTCAAGAAGTTTTTGCTGCTGAAACAAATTCTCCTTCTCTTGGTTGAGCTGGGCAATGCTCTGATTTACTTCTTTACGGAGTTCATAAAGCTGATAAGCGGAACTCAGTAATGCACAAAAGGCAAACAAGACGACAAGCTTGGACAAAGGCCGAAAAGGTTGCTTTCTGGTCTTGGGGCGGGACTCTTTAGTTGTCGGACTCTTCTTCGTCAAAATCAAACCCTCCTAGACCAAGTTCAGCTTCCGGAATAATGCACACAATCTCATAGCCCTTCCCCTTAGCCCGATTAAGCAGGGTTGCCACGGAGCTGGGGCTGAGGTGCAATTTCTTGGCAATCTGTTCCTGTGACTTTCCACTTTCCTTTAAGATAACGGCTTGCCGTTCCCTAAAGCTCAGCTTTTCCAACCCCCGAATTTCTAAATGCACAGCATACACCTGTCTTATGCGGATTTTATGTCATTTACATCCTCACAGAGGATAGGAAAGAGTCCATTATCCCTCCCCACAAGTTATCCACAACCTGTGCTTAACTTGTGGACAAAATATGGACAACCTGAGGACAGAGACACTACAAATTGTGGACATCTCCTATTATACAGATGCCCACCCCTTTAATCAACCTCTTCTGTTAATTTTACCCATTAGTCCTAGGCGGAAAGAGGCGTTCCCAAAAACTTATCATTGTTTTGCGGGTTTTTGTTAAAGGTTTGCCAAGGAAAGCCTCTGCTATACGAAAAACCAGGAGACTAAACCAACGCAAAACAGCGTAGGGAGGCCTCATGAGTACAGCCAGTACTTTAAAGGGGAACTTCAACACCAGCAGAATAAGTCCCAGGCACGCTTCAATGAAGCGGTAGCATTTAAAGAACAGCCAAAGGGTTATCCTGCTGAGGATTCGCGTATAAAGAAACAGCCCCAACACACTTCCCCACACAATATAAAACCGAAAATCCAAATGATTGGCCTTTAAAAAAAACTTAAAAAGCAGGAACAAGGCCGCAGCAGAGAAGATCAAATCTCCGACCACAGTCATTACTTTTCCCCAGCCCAGCCATTTGCGCAGGGAGCGATAAAAATCAAAAACAAAGCCCACCGCCGCACCGGCTGCAACGACCCAAATTAAGGCTTCAAAGTCAGAAATCTTTCTCCCCCCTTTCCCCCGCCCAACCGCTCATAGAGTACCTCTACCCGCGCAGCCTAACGGAAGATTTTTGCCCAAACATTTTTCCTCGATCCAGAATTGCGGGGATATACTAAAGCATCGATCAGCCCCTCTACCTCCACTTGCCCGGCCTTGAGATCCAGATGCTTAATGCCTAATTTCTCCCCTTTAATGCTCAGTACCCCTTGAATGGTTTCCAACAAAATTTCTTTCGGATCAAAGGACTGCACTTTGGATACCCCTGTTAACGAAAGGAATTGCCGATTATCCATGGCCAGCCGGTGATTGGATGGATTTTTTTCCATTCCTACCAGCCCTCCTTTTTCCATTTTTCTTCTTAAACTTTATTCTTGGCGGGGCTGATTTATGCCAGATCCGGGGCAATATAAAGAAACAAGGCTCTGCTTCCGCCTCGTTTGCGAGGGGGAGAGGAGCCTTGTCTGTGGTCGGTTATTTCGCTTATTGGGGCTGGGTTCAAAGGACTTTAAGAGCAGTGTCTCCGGGAGTCTCCAGGATTTTGCTTTACACCGGTCGCTCCATAAGCTGCGCGGACAAAACTAACGCGAAAAGCCCGCCGCTCCGAAAGGTGCCCCGTCAAATCGCTCCTGCTCAATGGCGGGTTGGAAACGTCCTGTTTCCAACCTTTCTCCGCTGCGTGCTTTTCGCGAAGTTTTGTTTCCGCTCGCTTAAAATCGCTTCCCTTGTGTAAATCAAAATCCTTGGGCTGCTTTCCGGGTCTGCGTGAGCGGGACTTTATAGGAAATGCTGGGCAAGCTGCCCTACCCAAGCCGCTTTTTCCGTCTTTACCGACGCCGCTTAAGCGGCAGGGTCGGCGACCCTAGGCAAGGCTCTGCAGAAGGCCTGAGTGATCCCAAAAATCCTTCGCAAGAGCCTCACAAAGAGCCCAGCCTTCGGGTCTCGGGCTTCCCCAACCTCAATCCCCCCAGGGCTCCAAGGAAAAACTGAAAGGAAACCCGCAAGCAGTAGCTTTACGTACAAAAGCGGACGGATTTAGCGGAGGGGCGGTCGGGTCAACGAAGCTTTCTTAACATAGCGGAGCCACGGTTCACATCAGGTACTACCCTGAGGTTTGGTGTAGCTGTTAAGAAAGCGAGTGGACCAGCCCCGGAGCTATGGAGTACGCGTTGTGCGTAAAGCTACGCGACCCGAGCAAAAAGCTTTCATTCCTACCCGCACCATCAGAGCAGCATAGGCAACATGAGCAACATGGGCAGCATAGGGCTGCCTCAGCTCTCCTCTTGCCCCCCGCGCTTCTCATCCTTCAACACCTCATAAAGCAGATGAGCCTCATTGGCCTTGGCACTGTTAGGCGTGGAAAGAACCCGCACTTCCAGAAGGTGGCGGGCCATCTCCAGGGTCACGATATCCCCTGGCTTGACTTCTGCCGACGGCTTGGCAATCCGGCCATTAAGCCGGATCTTTTCTCCTTCACAGATATCTTTAGCCACCGTTCGGCGTTTAATCAACCGGGAAACTTTCAAATACTTATCAATTCGCATGGTCATCCCCTCAAATATGGTGTTATCTCCAAAAACAGCGGTCTATAGAGAAAAATCAGGCCCTGACGGACCTGATTTATTTCTCAAAAGTTCTATTGTTGAACAGCGTCTTTTAAAGCCTTTCCTGCTTTAAATCCAGGAACCTTGGAAGCCGGAATAACAATAGCTTCTTTGGTTTGAGGATTTCTGCCGGTACGTTCAGCACGATCTTTCACTTCAAAAGTACCGAAACCAACTAATTGAACCTTCTCGTTTTTTGCCAATGCTTCTTCGATTGAAGCAAAAACAGCGTTGACCGCCTTTTCAGCATCCTTCTTAGATACTTCAGCTTTTTCTGCAACAGCAGCCACTAAATCAGCCTTATTCAAAACGATTCCCTCCCAAATATGTATTGAGTTTCAGCGTTATATTTTCGCGATAAATGCTCAAACTCCTGCTTTTATTTCTGGATTGTTGCCAATCTCTTTGTTTTTTTCTTTGCTTTTAGCTATTTCCCAATAATAATCCATCTTTTCGAGGCTCAAATCCCCCAGTCCTTCTCCAGCCTGACCCGCTAATTTTGCCATTTCTAAGAAACGCAACTGAAATTTTCGGATCGCCTGGCGCAGGGAATCTTCCGGGTCACACTTTATGAATCGGGATAAATTAACAAGAGCAAAGAGTATATCTCCGAATTCCTCCTGGATTCCTTTTTGTTCCGCCATGGCCTCTTCCAATTCTTTTAATTCTTCATAGACCTTGGCTAAGGGGCCTTTAAGATCCGGCCAATCAAAGCCGAATTTGGCCACTTTCTTCTGGGTCTTCACCGCCAGCATCAAGGCAGGCAGACCTCTAGGAAAACTGAATAATTCTTCTTCCGCTTTTTCCCCCTTTTCCTCTTTTTTAATCTGGTCCCAATTGCTGAGCACCTCGGCAGAGTTCTGCACCCGGACATCGCCGAAGACATGGGGATGGCGGCGAATCATCTTTTCGATGATTTCCTTGAGAACATCCTGAAACTGGAATTCTCCCGCCTCCTGAGCCACTTGAGCGTGGAATACTACTTGTAATAATAAGTCTCCCAACTCTTCAGCCAAATTATACATATCCTGGGCCTCAATCGCCTCAAGAACCTCGTAGCTTTCCTCAATAAGGTAGGGTTTGAGGGAATCATGAGTCTGTTCCGCGTCCCAGGGGCATCCCCCCTGACCCCGCAAGGTACTCATGACCTCCAAAAGCTTCGTCATGGAAATACCCTCGCCGCAGGGAGGAACAACTACCGTGGTTAAATGATCAAAGGTTTGATGATCCAACTGATACAAGGGACATTGCAAAACCTTCTGCATTTTTGTCCCCAAAGCCTGAACCACATAGAGTTCAACCTCATCCGGATAGATATCCATTAAATCCAGCTTCACCTCGGAAGCAATAAAACCATCATAAACCTGAGGTATAATCAGCCATTCCTTACCGGTAATCCCGCTCCCTTTAAGGGCATCGTAATTGCGCAGCAAAAAACCTTCCACAGGATCCATAGGTATCGCCGCGAAAAGGGGATCGAGAAAACTCACGGCCGGATGCACCTTAACCTGAAAGCGCTCCGACAGCTTGTCCACCAGAAGCACCACACTGCGTTCAGCCACCGTCGGATGACCGGGAACCCCATACACCACTTCAGGGTAGAGCTCGCACTCCTTCTCCAAGCGACTGACGATCTCCTCATAGATCCTCTCAAAGGAATTCTCCCGCTCATACAGATAGTCAAAGGATTCCGCTTGAAGTCCTTCAGCAAGCAAATCCTGAGCGCAGGGGTGATTGACCGTCCGCAAAAAAACCCGCCGGGCCTCTTTAATCATCCGGTAATCCCCAAGGGTCATAGACTCCAGCCCTGCCGGTCCCAAGCCCACCACATGCAATATATTACTCATCAACATCCCTCCTAGGCTTCCTCTAGTGTATCACACCTTGGTCCCCGATAAAAATTCAGCAAATAAAAGGAGGGAAGGTTCACAGTATAAAAAATTGAAGCGGCCTGCTGCCGCTCCAAATTTGCCTGAAGGATTTATTGTTCCATTTGTTTGGCTAGAAAACCAGCAGCCGTCTCCACTAATTTTAATTCCAAATCACCCATCTTCACATTCGGATCCTTTGACATCAGAATCACTGCCCCGATCGGATCGCCTTCGGCAATGATTGGAGCTGCCACTTGGCTCGTTAACTTAACATGTTCCTCATCTTCATCCGACTTACCTTCACCGGCTTTAAGCTGCACGGTCTTCCGTTCAGCCATCGCCTGCTCAATGCTGGACCAGATAGGCTTATTTAAGTATTCCTTCTTAGAAGCCCCCGATACGGCGATAATCACATCCCGATCGGCAATACATGCGATATGACCGGTCGCCTCATAAAGAGAATCTGCATATTCCTTGGCGAAGTCACCCAATTCACCAATGGGAGAGTACTTCTTAAGGATCACTTCCCCTTCCCGATCCACGAAGATCTCTAAGGGATCTCCCTCTCGAATGCGAAGTGTCCGACGTATTTCCTTTGGAATAACAACACGACCAAGATCATCAATTCTTCTCACGATGCCTGTTGCTTTCATGTACGCTCTTCCCTCCTTATAGTCATTACGTGCCGCCTGGTTTGGGGCCGTTACAGACACAGCAAGACCACCTTAAAGCTTAAGTTAATCTGACAACTGTCCTGCCTGTGGAAAATTTTGCGTTGTCTTTAACTTCATAGATAGTATATATCTGGTGATTCTCTATTATTCATTTTTTTCCATGAAGTTACTAAACTGGATAAGGAAAGTTTAGGGATCGAAAAAGATATACTTAAAAAGAATCTCTTTCTAAGTATATCTTCATTGATTGTCAAGCATTCACCTTGGATAAATCCTTGTTCTTTAATTGTTCGTTAAACGGCCGGTTTGTATTTTTCCGAGTACTCAATATTGGCCTGGGCCTTCTCCCGCAATTCGTCGAAATAGCCCCCGAATTTTTGAGCCTTGGCATCGGCTAAAGCATCTTCCGTCACTTGGCCCTTGACTGCTTCATAATCCGCTTTGGTAGCCGCCTTATGATCTTCGACCAAGATGATATGATAACCGAATTCCGATTTAACCGGTGTTTTCGTATAGGTGCCTACTTCTTGGGCAAAAGCCGCCTCCTCAAACTCCGGAACCATTTTTCCCTTGCCAAAAGACCCTAAATACCCGCCGGAGCTTTGGGAACCCGTATCAGTGGACTTTTCCTTAGCCAATTCGGAGAAATCCGCTCCGCCGTCCAGTTGAGCGATAATGGCTTTCGCTTCATCCTCTGTCTCCACCAGGATGTGGCGGGCTTGAACTTCCTCTCCTTTACCGCCGTAGAGCTCCTGGTTATTCTCGAAGAAGGTCTTCTCCTGCTCCGGGGTTACCGTTACATCTTTGGTTATTTCAGCGGATAGAGCAAAGTAATTTTTCACTTCATCTTCCGTCATGGCTTGCTGTTTAAGCCATTCCTGATATTGACTTTCATCCCCAACCATTTGAATAATGTTCTTTTCCTGCTCCAGAATCGATGGATCATTGACATCCAGCTTAAGTCTTTGCGCTTCCTGTATGACAAGCCGGGAAGCAATCATCGCTTCAAGAACCTGGCTCTTCACTTGATTTAATGCCTCTTTGCCCTGATCGGTGCTGAAGTCCATTCCCATGCCTTCATAGGCCTTTTGCACATTAGAGACCCGAGCGGCAAAGTCCTGCTCTGTGATGGTTTCGCCATTCACTTTGGCTGCCCACTGATCCCCGCCGGCGGAAGAACATCCAGTCAAGGCCAAGGTCAAAACTAAGGCCGCAATTATTCCTTTACGGAAACTCCTCATTATTACACACCCTTTCGCATCCGTTAAAAGCAATTATATCAGGATGCTGTTTTGGACGCAATACCATTAAATACCATTAATACTTTATGAATCGCCTCTAAAAGCTCTTCTTGGACCACGGAACGCAAACGAACTTTAATCTCAAGATTGCCGTTGCCGGTGGTTCCAAAGGAAACCGGATAGGGGGATTGGGTCGCCATGGTCATCAGCATTTCCCCGGATATGCCGGGGTCAGCCGCAAAGCGGAACACCATCTGCTGCTTGAGCTGCTGAATCTGCTCAATCTTCATCCCTGAGGCCATCCATTTAATCCGGACAATCTTCAAAAGGTTCTCCACTTCCCGCGGCGGAGTGCCGAAGCGGTCGATCAATTCATCGATCATCATACTGAGGTCCTCTTCATTATCGATGGCTACCATCCGCTGATAGAGAGCCGCCTTAAGCTGACGCTCCCCAATATAGATGTCCGGCAGATAGGCATCCACCTGAACCTCGATACTGGTCTCGATCTTTTCCTCCACCTTCTCACCCTTGAGCTCCTGAACCGCTTCCTTAAGCATCTGGCTATAAAGCTCAAATCCCAAGGCAGCTAAATGACCATGCTGTTGGGCGCCAATCAGATTCCCGGCCCCGCGAATCTCCAAATCCCGCATGGCAATTTTAAGGCCGGAGCCAAACTCGGTAAATTCCCGTATGGCTGCCAGGCGTTTTTCAGCCACCTCGGTGAGAACCTTCTGGGGTTTATATAAAAAGTAGGAATAAGCCCGGCGATTGGAACGCCCTACCCGGCCCCGCAGCTGATAAAGCTGCCCCAGACCAAGGCGATCAGCCTCATCAATGATCAGGGTGTTGACATTAGGCATATCCAAACCCGTCTCAATGATAGTGGTGCAGACCAGGACATCGCTTTCATGCTCCAGGAAAGCCAGCATCTCCTGCTCCAGCTCTTTTTCGCTCATCTGCCCGTGGGCGATGCCGTAACGGGCCTCAGGCACCAACTGGCTGAGGAAATGAACCACCTGCTCCATATCTTCCACACGGTTATGGACAAAGAAGACCTGGCCTCCCCGCTGGATCTCCCGGCGAATGGCCTCTCTCACTACATCCGGACGGAATTCCGCCACATAGGTCTGGACGGGAAAGCGATCCTCCGGCGGGGTCTCAATGATACTGAGGTCCCGCACCCCTACCAGAGACATATGCAGAGTCCGTGGAATGGGCGTAGCCGACAGGGTCAGGACATCCACATTGGCTTTAAGAGTTTTCAGCTTCTCTTTATGGGCCACCCCAAACCGCTGCTCTTCATCAACGATTAAAAGTCCCAAATCCTTAAACTTAATCGAATCAGAGACCAGCTTATGGGTCCCCACCACTATATCAATGGATCCTTCCTTTAACCCCTGAAGAATCAGTTTCTGCTCCTTGGCGGAACGAAAACGGCTCAGCATCTGGATGCTCACAGGATAGCCCATAAAGCGCTCCTGAAAGGTGTTAAAATGCTGCTGGGCAAGGATGGTGGTGGGAACCAGAACCGCCACCTGCTTGCTGTCCATAACCGCCTTAAAGGCCGCCCGCAGGGCCACCTCGGTCTTGCCATAGCCTACATCCCCACAGAGCAGGCGATCCATGGGCCGCTGACGCATCATATCCTGTTTGACTTCGACGATGCATTGCATTTGATCCGGGGTCTCCTGGTAGGGGAATTTCTCCTCAAATTCCTGCTGCCAGACATTATCGGGAGAAAAGGCATAGCCCTTAGTCGCTTCCCGCTGAGCATAAAGTTTAACCAAATCAAAGGCCATTTCCTTAATGGCGCTTTTCGCCTTGGCTTTGACCTTTTTCCATTCGGAGCCCCCCAGCTTATAAAGCTTGGGCAGGGTCTCCGCATCACTCCCTAAATATTTCTGCAAAAAGTTAAGCTGATCCAGGGGAACATAGAGCTTATCCTGGCCGGCATATTTGACCGAAAAATAGTCCTTTTCCACTCCCCCCACGGCAATCCGCTCAATGCCCATAAATTGACCAATGCCATGATGAACATGGACCACAAAGTCTCCCGGCTTAAGATCCGCAAATTGCAGCCTCTGCCCTGTTTTCTCAGGGGCCTTTTTGCGCTTGACGGCCGCTTTGCGCTCCCGTTTATAAATCTCCGCCTCACTCAGGACGATCAGCTTGCTTAAGGGAAGCTCAAACCCCTGATCAAGGGAGGATGAATAGACGTAGACTCCGCCCTCCTGAACCGGCTCATGGAGCTCATGCTTTTTGGCCAGAGCTCCCCGATCCCTTAAACCTTGCAGCATCCGCTCTGCGTGCTCTTCATCGCCAACGAAAAGATTTACAATATGGCCGGATTTTTGCCAATGCTCAATCTCATCCACCAAAATCCCGGTTTTCCCCATAAAGCCCGTCAAAGGCCGGGCATTTAAATTGAAAATCCGTTTCGGAGCCACCCCGGGAATTTCTCTGGGTAAGGTGGAGATCAAAACAAACGGATGCTTTTCCCCATATCTCAGGAATTGTTCATAGCTTACAAATTGATCCTCAGGGCTATAAAATTCCTCACCCTTGGCCAAAGCCTGGGTATATTCCTCAAGCCTTTCCTTCTGTTGGAACTCCAGCTGTTCTTTCAGCCGCAGTGGCTCATCCAAAATGACATAATGATCTTGAGAAAGCAGTGAGAAAAAAGGCTCCAAAGGCTCCTCAAGGAGGCTCAGGTAGGGATAGATGCTTTCATCCACCCGGCCTGTTCTCAGCCGTTCTTCAATCCTCTGGGCTTGTTTCATAACCTGCTCGGCCACATCCGAACGACCGCTGCGGTTTAAGCGTCCGGCTTGCTTCCTGGCCTGAGCCCGAACCTCCCAGCCCAGCTTCTCCAATTCCTCAGGGCGAATCACGACCTCCAAGGCCGGAGGAATTTTAACGCTTTTCAGGGTCTCAGTAGATTTTTGGGTCTCCAGATCAAAGACCCGGATGGAGTCCACTTCATCATCGAAAAACTCGATCCGTAAAGGCTCCCCATCCAGAGGAGCAATATCCATGATCCCGCCCCGAATCGCAAATTGACCTTTCCCGTCCACTACGTCCAGCCGCTCGTAACCTGCCGTGATCAGCTTCTGGGCAAGATCTTTCAGATCATAGGATGTCCCTTCCTTTAATTCCAGGATGTACTCCTGCCAGCGGCGGCGGGAAAAGCTCCGCTGATTCACAGCCAAGGCCGGCACGACCACCGTGCATTGGTTATCCTGTGCCAAACGGTTGAGAACCCGGATTCTCTCGATGGTGGTCTCCCGGCTTTTACCCAGGACCTCAAAGGGCAGCCATTCCGAGGAGGGAAAATAGAGCACATCTTCCCCAGGAAGCCAGGAACGCAAATCATTGACCCATTTTTGCGCAAGCTCCTCCGAATAAGTAATAATCAGCCCCGGCTTACCCTTTTGGATCAGCTGGGCGGCAAAGGCGGGCTTCTGACTTCCTGTTAAGTTATAGATCATTTGCGGCCATTCCTTATAGGATATCGCCTTGTCCACTGCCTCAATATCGAAGCCTAAACGCAAATAATGGCTGAGGGTTTTCAAAAAATCCTTCCTTTCAGGCAACACAAAACCATGGACATCCGCCAAGAGGACCCCCATTGTCGCCTAAGTTTTAAGCATCATTCCATAGGTTATCTAACCACAAGTTATTAAAACAGAAAAAGTGCAAGAATGAACAAGAGGAGGAACAGGCAGATTTCACCCCACGCAGAGCCGTAAGGCGTGTGTACTGCCTAGTTTAAGCGACGGTACTCCCCGACTTCCAATTCATTCATACAATCCGGGCAAAGGGCATACGCCACATTCCCAATGATATTTATTATAGAGTCGGGACGCTCCGAGGTCAAGTCATCCAGCTCCATCTCTCCTAAGACTTGATCACAAACCTGGCACACCCTCATTACCAGCATGAAAAAGCACCTCCCAGAATAGGTTTGCCTGAGAGGTGCCGGGTTATTCATGGCTGCTGGTAAATCATTTTATAAACCGAGGCCAATCGGAATACCGGAAACATAAAAGAGATAACGGCCGGCGATTTCCCCCACAACAATGACAGCCATGGCTAAATATAAGAAACTCATTTGCTTAGCCAGCTTGCCCGTCCGGGAAAGAGACAGCAGGAAAACCCCTCCCAGGGTGAACAACCAACTTAAAATCAAGGTCGCCTGGCTTCCTGCCAGCAAGGCCGCAGTTTCCTTGCCTGCTCCGGTGAGAGCCCCCAGACTTGCCACATAACCAAGGGCGAAGGCCGCCTGGACAAGCACGACAGCCCATAGCATTAAATCGATGCGCGGGAGCTTTTCCCGCTGCTCCCCTGCCGTAACATAAAATACGACACCACCCAGAACAATGGCCGTGGCATAGAAGCTGATCAGGGTGTTGGCATTTTGCCAGGCGGGCATGATGCTCTCCATATAAAGCCGGGCCATGGCATAGATGTCAATCAGGCCTACACCCGCTGTGATAACACCTAAAGCAGTGCGGACGCCGGGGGCTTTTTCCCTTCTCTCCACCCACCAGAAGATGAGCAGCAAGCCAAAGAAAGCACCACTGAAGAAAATCTCACGGCTTAACCAAGACGTAGCCAGGTTGAACATACTGGTCAAAGCCAACATGGGTTTCCCTAAATGGAGTAAGGAAGCGACGATACCCACAGCAGCGAGGCTCAGTGCCGCAAGAGTATTCCGTTTAAAAAGAGGCGCATCCTGTGCTTTAATCCGAAAGACAACAGCCCATAGAACCGCTCCGACAGCAGCTTGTAAGCATAGGGTAAAGGTTAATAATGGTAATTCATGCATGCTACCCCTCCTTCCTACTCAATTGCTTTTTTATGAGGGCTGATGACGATACATGGTTTGGTGATCTGGGCTGAAGGCAACCCTTTGACTTCGTCCACATTGCCGTATTTGGCACGCAATTCGTCGATTGGCCCAAACTCAATGACCCGCATGATGCAGGCATCGACACAGGCGGGATTCTTGCCTTGTTCCAGTAAATCAATACAGAAATTGCATTTGGAAACCGTTTTCCCTGCCAATTTAGGAGCGCCGTAGGGACAGGACCAGGTGCAGTAGCCACAGCCCAGGCATTTATTTTGGTCCACCAGAACGATTCCGTCTTCTTCCCGTTTATACATGGCTCCGGCCGGGCAGTTTTGCACACATTTAGGTTCCTGGCAGTGATTGCAGCTCATGGACAGCCAGTAGGCGAAGACATTGCTGCGATACACCCCGCCTTCCAGGATGGTATCGCCCCCTTGGAATTCGTGGACTTTGCGCCAGCACTGCCCCACTTCCAAGTCATTTTTATCTTTACAAGCAATCTGACAGGTAAAGCATCCTATACAATTGGATTGATCCATATAAAATCCATACTGTTTTGCCATCGTTCGTCACCTCCTACGCTTTTTCAATTTGAACTAAGTTCGTATGCTGGGGATTGCCTTTGGAAAGGGGATTAGGCGTCCATTTCGTCAGAGTATTGATACATCCTCTCACATCAACACCGCTTTGGTCAGGAGTGTACCAGGCTCCCTGTGGAAGTGAGCAAACTCCGGGAATCAGACGGGGGGTCACTTTCACTTTAACCTTCACAGTACCCCGGTCATTGTAAACCTTAACCGTATCATGGTCTTTGAGCCCCCGAGCCGCAGCGTCCTGGGGATTCAGCCACAGCATTTGAGCTTCCGCTTCTTCCAGCCAGGGCATATTATCGAAAGTGGAGTGTACGCGGCGTTTGGTATGGTGACCGATGCATTGCAGGGGATACTTCTCCTTCAGCGGATCTTCCGGACCCTCCTCCACAGCCATATACTTAGGAATGGCCGGAATCTGCGGGTTTTGGATGTCATAGAGATCTTTGGAGAAAATCTCAAATTTCCCGGAAGGAGTGGTCAGAGGATTGGCCTCCGGATCTTTGATGAATTTTTCGTAGGCCACTACTTTCGTTGCTTTGGTCTTATAAATTCCTTTTTCCCTGAATTCTTCATAGGAGGGGAAGTCAGGATGACTGGCTTGGGATACCCCGACAAATTCCCGCAGATAATCTTCTTCCGACTTGCCGTCGTCGAACTGAGTCAAGACACCCAGTCTTTCCGCCAAAGCGCGGCCCACTTCATTGATGGTCTTGCACTCAAACATCGGTTCGACCAGTTTTTGCCCGTAATAAGCCACCCCATGGCCCATGGAACGGGTGATCATGTCATTGACTTCAAACTGGGTAACACCCGGCAGGACAATATCGCAGTACTGCATACTGGGAGTCATAAAATTATCCATGCCCAGGATAAACTCGCATTTGCTGTCATCTTTAAGCAGAGCAGCGGTCCGCCCGGAATCAGAATGCTGATTGATCAGGGTATTGCCGCCGTAATTGATGATCATTTTGATAGTCGATTTTGTTTTGTCCGCACCTTCAATGCGGTCCTGTTCTTTAGTCAAAATTCTTTCAATGGCGTCGGTCCACATGAAGATGGAGATTTTTGTCTTGATCGGATTCGTTCCAATCGGATAGTTGCCCGTTTTTACGGAAGGGCCGCCTTCATACAAGCCCGGATTGCTGCCCAAAATTCCCACATTGCCGGTCATGAATGACAGTACCGGAACCGCCAAAGACTGAAATTCTCCATTGCCATGGCGCTGAATTCCCCGTCCTTGCAGGATAAAGCTGGGCTTGGTCCCGGCAATGTCCCGGGCAAGCTGTTTGATGGTTTCCACGGGAATCCCCGTGATCCCCGAAGCCCATTCGGGTGTCTTCGGCTTGCCGTCACTTTCACCAAGGATGTAGCTCTTGTAGGAGTTACCGGCGGGAATCCCTTCCGGCATGTGTTCTTCGTCAAAGCCAAGGCAATATTTGTCCAGGAAGGCTTGATCGTGCAGGCCTTCGCTGATCATAACATAGGCCATACCGGCAACCAGGGCACTGTCCGTAGTGGGCCGGATGGGAATCCACTGATCGGCGAAGGTGCTCACTGTGTCACTATGGCGGGGATCAATAACGATAATGCGTGCTCCGTTTTGTTTGGCTAATTTCAGGTAATAAGTGGAGTTAAAGCCGCCTACCCGGGTACAGGCAGGATTATCACCAAACATAACAATCAGTTTGGCATCAGGGAAAGTGGTGGGGGAACTGCCGCTATAAGGATCGCCGAACATATAGGGAACTGCATACATATAGTTGGCCTGGCTGTAATTGCCATAGCTTTGCAGATAGCCACCCATGATATTAAGGAGCCGGCGCAGAGAGTTATTGGAGTTGGTCTGATTCAGTAAGCCATAAGCTCCGCAGGCATAGTTAAAGTAGACAGATTCATTGCCATACTGATCCACAATCCGGCGCAACTCCTTGGCGGTGATGTCGTAGGCTTCTTCCCAGCTGATGCGGGCCCATTCGCCGCTGCCCCGTTCTCCCACCCTTTTCATGGGGTATTTAAGCCGGTCGGGATGATAAAGCCGCTGCCGCTGTGTTCTGCCTTTTAAACAGGCCCGGGCCTGTAAATCCTCCGGGGTATCAGGTCCCACATTATCCGTACCAAACCTCACGACCACCCCATCCTTGACATAGGCTTTAAGCTGACAACGACCGCCGCAGTTATGCCAGCAAATCGAAGGTTTCTCCTCGGCACCGGCAAGACGCTGCCCGGCTTGCACTACTGCGGGCTCGCCACTGGCCTGAGTCTGTGTGCTGCAGCCCACGAGAGATGGTGCAATCGCTGCAGTAGCTGTTGCGGCTGCGCTCCATTTCACAAAGGCACGCCGACTGATTTTAGGTTTATTCTGCAACTCTGGTTGTTTTGACATTCCTTTCCCTCCTTGTTCTATAGTAGAATTAAAGATAAAGCCGTTCTTTAATAAAGTTATCACATTCACGTTTGTTCAGGCTTCCAAAATCCCAGGGGATTTTTTGTATGACCATACTATAGGTCACAGACTATAGTTATACTATTGAGAACAGAAAAGAACCCCACTGGGAGCAATGATTCATCATACAGATACTGAGGAGGTTGGTAAATGGACACTACTGAACAAAAGGATCTGCTGGAGATCCGCCAATTTATGTACTCCTTCTTAAGCGCAGCCTTTCTCTATCCACCCCAGGCAGAACAAGTCACCATGATTTTACAGCGCCAGCTCTTTAAGGAATTTCCCCTGGATATCGCCGATGAGCAGTATCAAGAGGCCTTAGATAACTTAGTTCGTTGGACGAATGAAAACTGTGCCTCCGATCTCGTGAATGTGACTTCAAGCCTAAATAAGGATTATACTACCCTGTTTATTGGTCCCGGCCATCTTGCGGCCCCACCCTGGGAATCCGTGTACCGCACCGAAGAAAAGCTTACCTTTGGCGAACCAACTTTGGAAGTCAGAGAGTGGTATCAACGCTGCGGTCTGGAGTTCGTTCACAAGAACTCTGAGCCGGATGATCATTTCGGCCTGGAGCTGGAGTTTATGAGCAAGCTTATCAACAGTGAGCTTGAGGCTTGGGAGGAAGACGATGTCCTGAAGGCTGAAGGATTAGCCCGTGAGCAGCTGGCTTTCCTTGACGAACATTTGCTGCGCTGGGCAAAAGAGTTTACTCAGGATGTTCAAGCCAGCACTCAGACTCTTTATTACCAAGGATTGGCCCAATTAGCTTATAGCTATCTGATTTGGGATTATGAGCAATTAAGAGACGGTAAGAACACTTAATTCCCGTCAGGCAAAGGGAACACCCCCCTATAAAAAGCGCCCTTATCTCACCATACACGGGAGATAAGGGCGCTTTTCTTCACTTCAGACCATTTCAGACACAAAAGGCTCCATAGAGGAGAACCGACCATAGGTTATCCGTCTTGCCAAAATTCTTCTCTGAGAAGCGAATGCAGTAGGCGGGATGATATCTTTTGCAGGACAAAATCCAGCTCGGCAGTATGCTCACTGGTCCAGTAATACAAATTGTGCCCATTTGCCGCCAAAGCTTGGGCAACATAGTTCTCCGCAACCGGGCCCATAAAAAGGTTAGCCTCGCCGGTCAACACAGACTGCTGCGGAAGGCCGGACTTCAATGCCATTTTTATACAAATATAACAATTATAGGCTATTCACCCAGGGGAATAAAACCCTGTGCCTTGATGGCGGCTACCGCTTCATCCGATTGCAGCCAGCTTAGGATCCCTCTGGCACTATGTCCTTCAGGCAAATCCTTCTTTAATACGGCATAATAGCCGTCGGCTAAAGAATAAGTCCCTTTGGCAATGTTCTCTTCCGTTGGTTCTACCCCTTCAAAGGAGAGGATTTTCAATCGCGAACCGATTCCCGTCACTTCATTCATATTTTGAAGGTAGGTATACAGGGTATAGCCTAAGGCATAGCTGTCGGTCGGCTGGCCATCCAATCCCCCATGATGATAAAAAGCCACCAGTTCCAGCATTCCCTCCATGGTCAGCTCCACATAGTTCTTTTGGATTTTGGGGTGCATGGGCTGATCATACAAAACCAGGTTGTCCAGCTGAGACTGGCTGCCGCTGTCAGCATTCCGGCAAATGGGGATCAGTTCCTTATCCGGCCCTCCCAGCCCGGACCAGCTCTGTATACCATAATCAAGATAAATGGTTCGCACCTGATCCCCCGTAATGTTATCCGCAGGGTTCTCCGCCGGTGTGATAAAGATAAGGGCTTCCGCAGCCACAGGATGGAATTCCAGCTCCACTCCGGATTCTTGAGCTAAAGCGAGAACCTCCGAGGAGGGGTAAGGCACAAGAATCAGATCCACTTCTCCGGCGATTAAACGCTTATAGGAAGGCACCGTTTTGGAGACTTCCAGGGGCAGATTTTCATTATCCAAATAGCGATACATGGCCCGATTGATAGCCATGACGATTCCTTGAGTGGAAGTTGAGCCATCCATACGGGGGTAATTCTCATGAGTAATACCATATTGAACAGCCGTTTCACTCATGGTGTTATAGACATTGTCCGGTTTTTCTTCCTGTGTCGGTACCGTCGGACCGGATACGGCTTCTCCTTGCCGGGTACAGCCGCTCAGGAGCACAGCTGTTATAACCATAAGGATCAAAAACTGTCTTTTCATACGAACCTCCAATTTCTTACCCCGGCAGGCATCGGCAAAGCCCCGCCCCCGAAGTCTTATCCGGTAGTCATACACACCAAATCATTGAGCGCGGAACCCAACTTTCCATTTGAATTCTGCAGCAAGGACCTGTTTTCCTCCTCTTTACCAGCCTCAATTCCCCAGGATTTACTCCGGATAAGTCCTGGAAACACTTCATGAACTTTACTTCTTAGTTTAAGTAAGCTGAATTGAATAGGAAAACATTATTACCTTGGGGGTGCAATCAAATGAACCTTGTCGTTTAGCTGGCCGGTGAAATCCACACACAATGGCGTGAAGAGCTTAAAGAAAAGGCTGCTGCACTTGATTTGCCTATTGAATTTGTAAGTCCCATGCAGGATCATGACTGTTCAGATAGTGTCGGTGAGCAAGTTCTCGGAACTCAACCCAATGCTATTTTTCGTGACGAGGCCGCTTCAAAGATTAACAACTTAAGAACACAGATTCTTTTAGGAAAATCCGATCTGATTATTGCTCTTTTCGGGGAGAACAAATATCGGCAATGGAATACAGCAATGGATGCCAATACCGCAATTGCGCTGAATAAACCCCTTATTATTATTCCTCCCGAAGCACTTCACCACCCATTAAAAGAACTTTCCCCAAAAGCCAACGTAACGGTTGAAACCATTGATCAAGCGATTAAGGTACTTTCTTATATTTTTGATACAAACGCCTAATTCCTAAAAATAAAAAGCTCGTGTTAAAGAACTGCCAGTTCTCTGACACGAGCTTTTACTTTTACCGGTTTTAAATCAATAAGCAAATCGGGAAAATATTATACCAAATTCTCTTACGGGTTACCTATTATACAAATTCATGGCTTTATCCCCGTCTCCTTTGGCCCACAGGGTGACCGCCTTCATCCCCTTGTCCAGGATCTCCTCCAGAACGGGGATCTCCTCCTTGGCAAAGGAGGCCAGAACGTAGCGGGCAGAATCCCAGCCGGCGGTTGGTCTGCCGATGCCTACCTTAAGCCTCCAGAACTCCTCCGTTCCCAGTTCGGCAATGGTGGACTTAATCCCATTATGCCCGCCGGCGCTTCCCGAGCTTCGCAGGCGCAGGCGGCCGACGGGCAGATCCATATCATCGTAGACCACCATAATATCCTCCGGGGCAATCTTATAGAATTGGGCCAGCTCCCGGATGGAGCGGCCGCTTAAATTCATAAAGGTCTGAGGCTTGAGCAGATAGACCTTCTCTCCTTCCATCATCGTCTCTGCCATTAAGCCCTGGAACTTGGGGCGAAAATCCAGTTTTAATTCTTCAGCTAAGCAATCCAGCAGGAGAAATCCGGCATTATGCCGGGTCTCCGCATATTGTCCCCCTGGATTGCCCAAACCGACGATAAGCTTCATGAAACTCCACTCCTCTAAGCATATTGCAGACATCCCGTGAATACATTGATGATAGCAGATTTATGTGTACTTGCACAAGAAATAAGGGGGTATTACGATTGAAACCAAGTAAAGAATTTTTATCCCTACCGATCGTCTCCCTAAGCGAAGGACAGCATATTGGCTATGTGAAAAGCCTGGTCATCGACGCTCAGGCCAAAGCTCTGGCCGCCCTGGTCATCGATCCCAAGGGCTTTTTCAGAGACCAGCGTATCATTCCTTATGCTAAGGTCGTCAGCGTCGGTGCGGATGCCATTACGATTGACAAAGGAGCCTATGTAGAAAAGTCCGCCAGCCTGCCCGAGATTTTGAGCCTGATCAAGGAAAAGCTGACCATCATCGGCACCCGGGTCATTACCCAGAGCGGCAAAACCCTTGGCGTAGTGGAAGAGTATTATGTGGACCCGGATACGGGCAAAATCACCCAGATGGAGATTTCCGGCGGGAAGATCGAGGGGTTCTTCAGTGGCAAGGCCATTCTCGAAGCCGACTATGTGGTCACCATCGGCCAGGATGTTATCGTGGCTCAAAAAGGCTGCGAAACCAGCCTTATGATCGCCGATAAAGGAATCAATGATACCTTTAAATCCGTCCTCCGCTCCACTTCCAACCTGGCCTCCGGGACAGGTCAGGCCTTTGGTAAAATCTTCAGTAAAAAAGACAAGGACAAAACCAAGCACTCCGCCAAAGGAAAAGCCAAAAATAAAGGCAAAGATACCGTTGATAACAGCGCCCCTTTGCTCCCTGTCATTGAAGGAGAAAGCACCGCCCCCCTACAAGATGCTTCCGTCGCAAAGGATGAGAACATCCTTTCCTCAGCCGACAATCAGCCTATCGAAGCAGCTATCATAGAAGAGCCCTCTTCAAAAATCCTAGAAATTTCCCCTGCCGAGCAGCCTCCCGAAGCCGGACCGGAGCTCAGCCAGGTGGCTGAAGCCCCTTCCACAAAAGAACCCCTGGGATAAAGAGCGAGTGCATAAAAGTTCAATATAAAACACCGCTAAGAAGAGAGACAGAACGCCGACAGGCGGTCAATGTACTTAAATTTGACCACTCCCCTGCCGGTTAGTGTATTTAAAACACACTAACCGGCAGGGGAGTGATCTATTAAGCACGTTAATATTTTCATCCGGTTGGCCCATGATGCCGTCTTGTCTTCACCATCCTCAGCACGTCTACATACCCTATAAGTAGATTCACAAATGAAAGGACGTGCCAATAAAAATGAACGTTCCTCTAACCGATAAACGCACTCCCCTGGTCATCGCGGCGGAAATCAACGCCATTAACCAGGAATCCAGACGAATGCTGCTGAAAAATGCCATCGAAGTGGGCCGCCGTTTGAAAGAAGCCAAGGAATTGCTTAACCATGGAGAATGGATGAAATGGCTTAAAGAATCGGTCAGTTATTCCAAGAGCACGGCGGCAAACCTGATGAGCCTATATGAAGAGTACGGATATCTGCTCCTCAACCCTTCCGATGACGATTCAAATTTCCAAGCGCTTGGAAATTTGACCTATACCCAAGCGGTCCTGCTCCTTGGTCTCCCCGAAGAAGAGCGGGAAGAATTCGTCACCCGGAACGATCTTGGCACTATGACTACCCGGCAATTAAATCAAGCCGTCAAAGAGCAGAAGACACCCCCTCCAGCCAAAGAGCGCCCTCAGGCTGAGACCGGAGCCGTGGCTGAAGCTGAGGCTGAGTCTCAGACCCAGCCTCAGTCCCAGCTTCCGCCCCAGACCCAGGGAGATATCCAAATCAAATATATCACCAGAACCGTCAGTCCCCGTCGGGAAAGCACTCCCATAACCGCCCCCGCTCCTGCTCCCTCCCACATCACGAACTATGAAGAAAAATGCACCGCCTGCTGCCAAACCATCGCCGACGCCTTCCAGGAGCTGCTCACCGCCCTGGGTCAGCTGGCCAGGCTTGATCCCCGGACCAAAGAAAAATGCAGCCAGGATGCCGGTCAACTGGCCTCATATATGGTGGAGAGGCTCAAAGACTGGCCCCCTGTGGCCGGCACCAATATGAAGGGAGTTCAAACCTACTCCACCTGCGAATGGGGAGGATAAACTTGTCACCCCTGTCTCCTTAAGGGCATAGGCTATAGGGGCGGAATAAACCGTCCCATTATACTGGAAAGGAGATGTGAAATTTGGCAGTAATCTCACTACCTTTAAAGGCAGCCCTAGTGGTTTCCTTTCAGACGGGGCTCTCCCCGTCCGGGGCTCCCATCATCAGAAAAAAGACCTTGGGTCATGTACGCTTTGACGCGGCTGAACAGGATCTCTATGATATCGCTCATGCGCTGTTCAGTTTGACCGATTATCCGGTATTGGATGTGGTCCTGCGCAAAGAGTACGACCTGGTCGATGAGGGGTAGCTTCGGCTGCGGATACTTTTACAGGCGTCTGTGGCATCAAGGTGATTGATACCACGACAAGCGACCTGTTCGATCCGCAACAGGCTTGAACAGCGAAGCTGCCGGCAGATTTTGCCGGCAGCTTCGTAAAAACCTACCAACGTTCATAATGAATATTGGACTTCGTATCCCACGGGACAGGTGCTTTCTCCTGTTCTGCGGGATAGCCCAACGCAATGACAGTGAGCGGTTCTACCTTTACAGGCAGACACAGATCGGCAGCAACTTGCCTGCTCCACTCCTTCCCGCGAAGCACACCGCACCACACGCCGCCAAGCCCAAGAGCGTGAATGGCAATCAGCATGTTCTGCGCGGCTGCAGCGCAGCCCCCCACCAAAAAATCACGAGTTCCTTCAAGATTGCCATCACCGCATACAACAATGCAACAAGGAGCATGACTGAGCATTTTTGCGTTTGAGTTGCCTGCTGCCCATGCACCAAGGACCGTTTTATCCTCAACCACAACGAAGTGAAATGGACGCTTGTTCTTTGCCGAAGGTGCACTTAGCCCGGCATGGAGAATCACCTCCAGCTTTTGCGGTTCTACTGTTTTATCCGCATATTTTCTGACACTTGTTCGTCCCGCTATGGCAGTGATCGCTTCCCTATCGGAACGAAGCCAGGGCGTCGCTTCCTTTTCTTCACCAGCCATCTCTGCCTGATTCTCACAGGTCATAGCAACGGTAACAGGCAAATCTTGACCGGCATAGCCCAACGCCTTTTGCAAGGTCTTGTCTATGGTCAGTACCTGCTTGCCATTTCCTCTTGACAGCAGCTTCCCCCGATAGGGTATTCCATTGATGGCTCCGCATACAAAAATCGTGCCCTTTGGCATTTGAAAAATTTCTTTCGCGTCAAACGGTACTTCCATTACTGTCAGACGGCCATCCTTGCCTATCTGTGACTGAAATTCCACCATTTTCGCTCTCCTAGCTCTGCTTGGGTTTGATGGGCACCAGCAGATCAAGCTGTGTGCCGAAAGGCGATGTATCCTCAAGATGATGGATGGCATTGAGCTGTTCTTCCAGAGAAGGATCGGCCCTCGGATCGGCCGGGTCTGTCCGGGGCGAAAAGTCCACCTCATACTGCTCATTGTCCATCACCCATTGCCACAGCCGTCCCCACTCCTGAAACTCTCCAAAGGCAATCATATGTGCAGCATACAGCCCACCCAAGAACTGCTTTTTGACAAGGGGCGCGGGCACCTCCATATCGCCGGGGATAGACACCCATGCTTCATATCCCAGGGAACCGCCCGGCTGTTCGCTGGCCGGGTTATTAAACCCGATGCGGCGAAAATCCGGTTTGAACTCCCCAAGCCCGCTCTCTTTAATGAATGTGCTGATGGCCGCACCCACCACTTCCTCCTGATTGTCACCGGTGCTCTGACAAGATGCTACCGTCATCGGGGGCAGGTATAGGATGCGAATGTCTTTGAGTTGTTCCAGTATTTCACTGGCTCGGTTCAGTTCTTCCATACTCGTTTCCTCCTTTTGGGAAAGGGTTTTAACAGAAAGAGCCTGTACCAATTCCATGACATGTTCCTGCTCAAAAACATGGGGAGATAGTGGCGCGGGCAGCAGCTTTTCAAGCTCTCTGACAAAGCTGCGCAAAATACCTTCAATAGTTTCCAGTGCCTGCTTTTCGCTTTGCAGGCCGGCGATACTCTGCTCAAACACCTCCATGGCAAGCCTGGCATCCCGCGTCTCCAAAATTGCACCAATCTGTTTCAGGGGAATCCGCAGTTTGCGCAGCACAAGAATCTGCCGCAGGCGGGAAAGGGCCTCCTCGTCATAGGCGCGGTAGGCATAACCCGGCAATTTGCTGCTCTGCAAAAGTCCCAATTGCTCATAGTAGCGGAGCGTGCGAGTGGATACACTATACGCTTTGGAAACTTTGGATATAGGCTGTAGTGTCATGGTTTTCGCTCCTTCTTATTCTAAGCATACAGTACGACACGACGTCAAAGTCAAGCTGTTTCATGAGTGCTTATTCTGCGCTGCTCAAAGGGTATAGCTTCATTTTGCGAACATTGCATTTGTTCTGCTCCAACTCACTATAATCAAACGGTTTACCATGACCCGGATAAATCTTGGTGGGCTTAAGTGCAATGATTGTTTGCCAGGATTGAAAAAGCAGATCTTTGTCCTCTGCCCAAATTGTAATTCTATTCATACTTGGCAATCCATTCATTGACGCATCACCGCAAAATAAAGCGCCGTCATTCAGCAAAAGAGCAATGGAATCAGCAGTATGTCCCGGCGTATCCACAATTATCCCACCTAGTTTAGCTTCTATCTCTTTACGGTTATCGTCAGATACAAGCACGCATCTCCGTTCAAATTTGGGGTTTAACGGCGGAAACCGGTGTGCTCCTTTTCCAAAGAGTTTCATCAAATGACAGAAGAAAAGCGCAAGCCGGCTTGTGCATCCCCCAGTAAAAGCGTTTTGCCCGCGATATAATGCTTCCAGCGCTCTATGGCTCATAATCACTTGTACATCAGGCAATTCCGATAAAAACTCATTCAAAAAACCTGCATGGTCATCATGCCCATGGGTTAAAAAAATATAGTGTATATCTTTTATATCTATCTTTAATAAATCCAAACGTTTTTTCAGGTTTGCAAATCCGTTTTCATATCCTGTATCAATTAGCACAAAGCCTTCCGGAATAGAGTATATCCAATTATTCACGATTCTGTTTCCAGCATTAAACACGAGCGCACCTCCTCACATAAAAATACACCCACAGTATATCGGCGTAATGCGCCCTTTTCTTTGTGCGCGGTGCAAAATGCGGCTCCAGGCTTTTTGCTATTTCGATCATGTCATCGAAAGAAATATAGGCATCCTCATAAATTACACGTTTTTTAATACTGTTCCGGGTTTCTTCATATGCGTCCGGCAGGCCGCTTGTTTGAAACAACAAATCATATAGGGTAAGTTCATAGGAATATTCCTGACTTTTATATACATGAAGGCCGCTTAACATGGAATGTCCAAAAAACTTTGTCACCTTATTGTCAAGGGATATTTCTCCCTGCTCTTGTAAAATCAAGATACAAGCTGTTGTAAAAAGCTTGGTGATGCTCGCTATCACCAATGGGGAGTCTATATTTTTTCTATTCTTTTCACTCTGTTCGTATCCATTATTCTCTTCCTGTCATATAAATAACCCCATTCTCAATTCCTGTTTGTTTATATGATGTAGTAAGATTAAATCTACAATACCATATTACTCCATACAAAAAAAGACATAGCATCCCCTAGTAAAACGATGTAAGCTTATTGACAATGGCTTTGGCTTGTGCTATATTCATAACAGTGTTTTGAAACACTGTTATGAATATACTGCCGAAAGGAGTGCCCGGATGGCCAGACAAATCGAAGGGGTCTATGAAAAAGTCCTGGCCTGCGCCAGACTGGAATTCCTGGATAAAGGCTTCAAAGACGCTTCCCTGCGCACCATTGCTCAAAACGCCGATACCAGCACCGGCTCCATCTATACCCGGTTCACGGATAAGGAAGGTTTGTTCAAGGCTCTGGTTCTGCCTGCCGTCAATGGCTTGAAGGAATGGTTTCACGCCGAGCAGGAGGTATTCGCCCAATTCCCCGCAGACCAGCAAAAAAGCGACGCCTTTGCCTATTCCGATGATAAATACATCTTCTTCGTCGATTATATCTACACCCATTTCGACGAGTTCAAGCTGCTGGTCAACTGTGCGGAGGGAACCACGTTCGCGGATTTTATCCATGATATTGTGGAAATCGACGTGGCCTATACCCTGCAATATATCCAGTCCACCGGCAATGACGCGCTGACCGCAGGCCGGGCCACCCCCGAATTCCTGCACATCCTCTCCAGCGCATTTTTCTCGGGCATCTTCGAGGTTGTGACCCATGATATGACCAAGGAAGCGGCCTACAGCCATGTTAGCCGTCTCAGACGCTTTTTCCGGGGCGGTTGGGAAACCATCTTAAAACCTTAAACGCCTCCGGCTATGCGCCGCGAACAAGCGAGGTCCTCAGGGACCTCAAAAAAATACATTAAAGTTAGTTCAATCTAACTTAAGAGGAGGATATCGTTATGGAACACACCCAAGCGCCCAGCCCGCTGGCCCGGCTGGCGGAATTCGCCGGTCCCCACAAGGGCAAATACCTCGCCTCGGTCATCCTGGCGGTGATCGGTGTAGCGGCGGGGCTGGTGCCCTACTTTGCCGTGGCCCAGATGATTATCGAGCTGATCGGCGGCGGAAGGGAACCGGGTTTTTACCTGAGCTGGTGTGCCGTCGCCGCGGCGGGCTTTATCTTCAAGTCTGTCTGCATGAACGTCTCCACCACCTTTTCCCACCGGGCCACCTTTGCCGTGATCTCCGAGGTGCGCTTCCGCCTGACCTCCAAGCTGACCCGGGTGCCCATGGGCTACCTGCTGGATACCCCGTCGGGCAAGCTCAAGACCACCATTGTGGAGCGGACGGACAGCATTGAATCACCCCTGGCCCACGTGCTGCCGGAGATGACGGCCAACCTGCTGGTGCCCCTGGGCATCATTGTCTATCTGTTCAGCCTGGACTGGCGCATGGCCCTGGTCTCGCTGATCACCCTGCCCATCGGGCTTTTCGCTTATATGGCCATGATGAAGGACTACGCCGTCAAATATGCCGCCGTCACCAACGCCGGCAAGCATATGAGCGCCACCACGGTGGAATACATCAACGGCATCGAAGTGATCAAGGCTTTCAACCAGTCGGCCGCTTCTTACGCCAAGTTTACGGATGCGGTCAAACAAAACACGGGGCTGGTGCTGGAGTGGATGCGCGCCACCCAGGGCTATTCCGCCGTGGCCCAGAGCGTCTGGCCGGCCGTGCTGGTGGGCGTGCTGCCCGTGGGCTGTATTTTCTACCTGAACGGAACTCTGGACGCCCCGACCTTTATTACAGTCATGATCCTCTCTCTCGGCATTATCGGGCCCTTGGTCGCCGCCATGTTCTTCACCGACGATATCGCCAAGATCGGCACCATTGTAAGCGACATCGGAATAGTTCTCGATACGCCTGATTTGGAAAGACCAACGGAAAAGCGGCAGCTGAACGGTTCGGACATCGAGTTAAAGGATGTTTCCTTCGCTTATAAGGATGAGCAGGTGCTTCGGAACGTGAACCTGGAAATCGCCGCGGGCAGCGTGACCGCTCTGGTCGGCCCCTCCGGCAGCGGCAAATCCACCATTGCCAAGCTGATCGCCTCCCTGTGGGACGTGGGCGGCGGTACGATTGCCCTGGGCGGCACGGATATCCGGGATATCCCGCTGGAGCAGCTGATGGACCACATCGCTTATGTAGCCCAGGACAATTACCTCTTTGACCAAACCGTGCGGGACAATATCCGGATGGGCAAGCCCAACGCCACCGACGCCGAGGTGGAAGAAGCGGCCAGAGCTTCCGGCTGCCATGAATTTATTCTCAAGCTGGAGCGCGGTTACGACACCGTTGCCGGCGGCGCGGGCGGGCATCTTTCCGGCGGCGAGCGCCAACGCATCGCCATTGCCCGCGCCATGCTGAAAAACGCCCCTGTGGTCATTCTGGACGAAGCCACTTCTTATACCGACCCGGAAAACGAGGCCGTGATCCAGGAAGCCGTGGCCAAACTGGTGGCCGGAAAGACGCTGATCGTCATCGCCCATCGCCTTTCCACCATTACGGACTCCGACAAAATCGTCGTGGTGTCCCAGGGACGGATTGTGGCCGAGGGCCGGCACGAGGAGCTGCTGGCCGGCTGTGAACTCTACCGCGGCATGTGGCAGGCGCACCTGGATGCTAAAGACGCAATGTAAGGAGGGGTACTATGTTTGGCGTATTCAAGAAATTTTTCACCTTTGCCGGCGAGCACAAACGCAAATGGCAGAAAGGGATCGCTTTTGCCGTTCTGCACTCTATTTTTGAAGCGTTCCAGCTGCTGGCCGTTGCCGTGGTTTTGCGGGCCATGCTGGAAGGAAACATGACCGCCGGCACGGCCTGGACGGCGCTGGGTATCCTGTTGTTCAGCCTGCTGGGGACCATCATTACCCGCCACATTTCCCACCAGAGCGAGATTACGGGCAGCTATCTGATGTGCGAGGAAAAACGCATCGGCATCGGCGACCGCCTCAAATATATGCCCATGGGCTATTTCAACAGCCACAGCCTCGGCCATATCACCGCCGCGGTCACCACCACCATGGAGGAGATCGAAAAGATCGGGCCCCCCGCCATGGTACGGACTATCCACGGGCTGATCCGCACCGCGATCATGGCTGTTTTCCTGCTGTTTTTCGACTGGCGCATCGGCCTGATCGTGGTGGCCGGAACGCTGCTCTTTCTCGGGATCAATGCCCTGCTGCACCGCAAGTCCCGCCTGCTCTCGCCCAAACGCCAGGCGGCTCAGGCCAGGCTGGTGGAGGCCGTGCTGGAATACATCCAGGGCATGAGCGTGGTCAAGGCTTTTCACCTGGATAAGCAGGCCAATAAAACCATCGACCAAACCATCGCCGAAGTGGAGAAATACAACTACCGGATGGAAATCGGCTTTATCCCCTACGTGGCCCTCCAGCAGATCGTGCTGCGGCTGACCAGCGTGGCCGTGGTCATTGTTTCCATTCTCCTGTATTTAAATGGCTCCATGGAGCTGTTTATGTGCCTGCTGATGATCGTGTGCGGTTTCTTTATCTTTACCGAGCTGGAAGTCGCGGGGCTCATGTCCTCCTTTATCCGGCTGATCGACGTTTCCATCGACCGGGTGCTGGAAATCCACCAGACCCCCGTCATGGACGTGGGCGGCCAGGAGCAGCAGCCATCAAGTCAGGATATTGCTTTACAAAATGTCAGCTTTTCCTACGGGGACCGCAAAATCATCGATAAGGTCAGTTTTACCATTCCCCAAGGCACAACCACCGCCCTGGTCGGCCCCTCAGGCGGAGGCAAAACCACCTTGTGCCATCTGATCGCCCGTTTCTGGGACGTTGATGAGGGCGCTGTTGCCTTGGGCGGCAAAGACGTGCGGGACTATAAGCTGGACAGTCTGCTGACCAACATCAGCATGGTCTTCCAGCATGTCTATCTCTTCAATGACACCATCGCCAACAACATCAAATTCGGCAAGCCCGACGCTACCATGGAGGAGGTGGTGGCGGCAGCTCAAAAAGCCTGCTGCCATGAATTTATCACAGCCCTTCCCAAGGGCTACGACACAGTGATCGGCGAAGGCGGAGCCACCATCTCCGGAGGTGAAAAGCAGCGTCTTTCCATTGCCCGCGCTCTGCTCAAGGATGCGCCCATCGTGATTCTGGACGAGGCCACGGCCAATGTGGACCCGGAGAACGAGAGCAAGCTGCAGGCGGCCATCGACGCCCTGACCCGCAATAAAACCATTATCATGATCGCCCACCGCCTGAAAACGGTCAAAAACGCCGATCAGATCCTGGTAGTCGATGCCGGCCGCATCGTCCAGCGGGGCACCCACGATGAACTGGTCCGGCAGCGGGGCATCTATGCCGACTTTATCGGCGTGCGCCAAAAAGCAGTGGGCTGGAAGCTGAAAGCCGAACCCGCCCGCTGAGTATGTAAGAAAGATTGCGCAACGGCGGAAAGGATGAGGGTCTCCCCTTGACTACATTCACATTAATCAGAAACAAACTGATCTCCCTGCTCCTGATTTTGCTCGGCGTCAGCCTGCTCTCCTTTGTTTTTTCTCATATTTCCCCCGTCGATCCGGCGGAAGCCCTGGCCCAGCGGACCCTATCCCGGCCGACGGCGGAGCAGATCGCCCAGCTCAGGCAGGAAATGGGCCTGGACAAACCCCTTTGGGTCCAATATTTTTCCTGGCTCACCCAGGCCCTGGGCGGGGATTTCGGGACCTCCCTGCTGACCGGCAGGCCGGTGCTGACCGAGGTGGCGGGCAAATTAACGGCGACTTTTCCCCTGGTCCTGCTGTCCATGGCGTTTACCCTTCTGATTACCCTGCCGGTCAGCATTGCCTCGGCGGTAAGAAAAAACGGGCTGTTTGACCAGGCGGCCCGGATCGGGACGATTGTCGGGCTCTCCCTGCCCAACTTTTGGCTGGGGTTTATGCTCCTGGCGCTTTTTGCCGTTTCGCTCCCCCTCTTTAAGGTGGTGGAGTACGGCAACCTGCGCAGCCTGATTCTGCCCGCCCTGGCCCTGGCCATACCGATGGCCTGCTCCTTTATCCGCGTCTTCCGCTCCAACCTGATCCGCAGCTATCAGGCCGATTTCATCACCTATGCCCGGGCCTGCGGCCTGCCGGAGCGCAAGATCACGGCGCTGGCCCTTAAGTCTGCCCTGCCGCCCATGGTCACCCTGTTCTTTCAGAGCTTCGGCTATACACTGGCGGGAAGCGCCATGGTGGAGGCAGTCTTTTCCTGGCCCGGCATCGGCTCCTATCTTGTTCAGGCCATTATCGGGCGGGACCTGCCCGGAATCAACGCCTGCGTCCTGATTTTTGCCACTTTTTTCGTGCTGCTGAATTTCGCCGCGGAGCTGATCAATCTGGCCATCCAACCCACGCTGCGGTCATCCGGGGAGGCCTGCCATGATTAGAGAGATAAGATACAATCCCCAGGCCGTCACCGGACTGATCATAATCTTCTGCATGCTGCTCCTGGCCCTGCTGGCCCCTGTCCTGGCTCCCCATGATCCGGGAACCATCGACATTGCCCATACCTACGCCCCGGCGAGCGCCCAGTATCCTTTGGGCACGGACGAGATGGGCCGCTGCGTTTTGTCCCGGCTGCTGTACGGCGCGCGCTATTCCCTGGGGATCGCCGTTCCGACCTTGCTGCTCCTGGCTGTTTTCAGCACGGCGGTGGCTACGGTCTGCACCTACGCGGGCGGCCGGGTGGACCGGGTTTTTTCCGCGGTCTGCGACGTGTTCATGGCTTTTCCGCCCCTTCTGGTAGCCGTGACCCTGATCGGTTCGTTGGGACACGGCACGGTCAATATCATGATTTCTATCCTTTTTCCATGTGGGTATGGTTTGCCAAGATCATCCGAACTTTTATCCTTCAGGAAAAAAACAAGCAATATGTTCTGGCCTGCCGGGTTGCCGGCTGCAGCGACCTGCAGATCGTTCTCGGCCATATCCTGCCCAACGTCCTGCCCCACCTGCTGGTCTATTTCAGCACGGGGGTGGCGTCCATTGTGCTGACGATTTCCAGCTATTCCTTTCTGGGCTTCGGCTTTGCCACGGGCACGCCGGAGTGGGGAGCCATGTTCAGCAAGGCGCCCTCCTACCTGTACGGCCATCCCCTGTTGCTGGTTTATCCCGGCTTGTGCATTATTTTTACCACAGCGGGCTTCAACCTTTTCGGGGAAGCCCTGCGCGATATTCTGTCCCCGGAGGAGGCTTGAGATGGAAAGAAAGCTGACCCAAGAAAAAGTGACGCCCCCCAAAACAACGGCGGCAAAAACGACAACGGCAAAACCGGCGACGTCAAAACCGGCGACAGAGAAGCTGCTGGAAGTGAAGGGCTTGACCATCGAACTGAAAAAGAACCGGCAAGCGTTGGTCAAGGACATCAGCTTCGCGTTGGCCAAGGGCCGGACCCTGGGCCTGATCGGCGAGAGCGGCAGCGGCAAAACCCTGACCAGCAAAGCCATCCTGCGGCTGCTCAATCCCGGGCTGTTTGCGCTGCAGGGCGAGATCCGCTATGCCGGCCGGGACCTGCTGGCCATGCCTGAAACGGGATACCGACCCCTGCGGGGCAAGGAACTCTGCATGATTATGCAGAATCCCATGACCGCTTTCGCGCCCATGACCCGGATCGGCAGGCAAATCACCGCTATTCTGGCGGCTCATCTGCCCATCGGCCCGAAGGAGGCCTATGCCCGCGCGCCCCAGGCGTTGCAGGATATCAACCTGACGCAGCCGGAAAAGATCATGGGCAGCTATCCCCACGAGCTTTCCGGCGGCATGCTGCAGCGGGTAATGATCGCCCTCTCCCTCTTGCTGAAGCCCCGGCTGATCGCCGACGAGGCCACCACCGCTGTGGACGCCGTTTCCGAGGAGATGATCCTGGGCGAATTCGCCAAAATCAAAGCCCAGGGGATTTCCCTGCTGGTGATCACCCATGATTTCGGGGTGGCCGGCACCCTGGCGGACGACATCCTGGTCATGAAAGACGGTCAGATTGTGGAGGGGGGCACGGTGCAGGAGATTTTCCGCCGGCCCCGGCACAGCTATACCCAGGAACTGATGGCGGCCGGCCTGCTGACCCAAGGAGGCGGAAATGCTCAAAGCGGTTGACCTCAGCAAACAGTACACGGCCCAAGGCACCTTTGGACCCAAACATACCTGCCTGGCGGTGGACGGCCTATCTCTCCAGCTGGAGGAAAATACGGTTTATGCTTTGGTGGGTGAGAGCGGCAGCGGCAAAAGCACCCTTTCCCGCCTGCTGGCTTACGTGGAAAGACCGACCGGCGGCCAGCTGCTGCTGGATGGCAGACCCATCCGGACTTACAATGCCCGGGAATTGCGGCAGAAGCGCCGGGACGTCCAGCTGGTCCTGCAGGACGGGCAAAGCTCCCTGGACCCGCGGCAAACCATTGCTCAGATCCTGGCGGAACCATTAAAAAACCTGCTCGGCCTGAGCAGGAACGAACAAAGGGAACGGGCCGGCCAGCTGCTGGGGCGGGTAGGTCTGGCGGCTGAGATCCTGGGGCGTTATCCCCATGAACTCAGCGGCGGTCAGCAAAAGCGGGTCTGCATCGCCCGGGCCATCGGTGTTTCTCCCAGACTGATTATTTTCGATGAATCCATCAGCGGCCTGGACGTTACCCTGCGCAAGCAGATTCTGGACCTGCTCCTCGCCCTGAAAGAGGAGATCCGCTGCAGCTATCTGCTGGTGACCCACGATCTGGAGGTCGCCCTGTACGCCTCCCAGCACATCCTGGTCATGAAAGACGGCAAGATCGTGGAAAAAGCAGAAAACATCCAGGGGTATCATGATTTCCGCCATCCCTATTCCCAACAGCTGGTGGGGGCGCTGCTTGCCAAACGGCAGGCTCTGCCCTGAGCCTGCCGTTTGGCAAATTTACCGGCAAGCATTCATAAGAATTCATTTGATGTATACGGGCTAATGAAGTTCTGCCAAATAACGGGTATGCAAGAGCAGATTCTAATTGATTAAATGAAGCGCACAACGTGCGCACAAGAGGAGAGATTGGTATGAACAAAAGACTCCCGGTCCTGCTTCTGGCCCTGCTCCTGGCGATCATGCCCGCGGCGGGCTGCACCTCCGCCCCGGCGTCCGGTATAAGCAAGCCCCAAACCATTACCATTGCGGAAAGCTCCAACTTCCTGGGCGGCTTTGCTTCCATTTACGGGCCCCAGCAGGGCAATTCCTTTTCCTACTATTATTACATCGGCAACTTTTATGAAACCCTCGTCAATTACGACAACGGGAAAATTACCCCCGGTCTGGCGGAAAGCTGGCAGGTTTCCGACGACGGGCTCGTTTACACCTTCAGCCTCCGCCAGGGCGTCAAATTCTCCGACGGCAGCGATCTTACCGCGGAGGTTGTCAAATTGAATCTGGACAATTTCAATACCATCCTCGGCGTGCACGGCATCAACTATGGGCTGCTGAACAGCCTGATCGAAGAAGTCGTTGCCGTAGATGAGCATGTACTGGAAATTCACCTCCAGCGGCCTTACTTCGCCACCCTGATCAACCTGGCCATGGTCATGCCGCGGGGCATCATGGCTGCCGCCGCCTTCCAGGAGGACGGCACCTTCGCCGAGGCGCTGGCCACCGCCACCTTCGGCACAGGCCCCTATATGTACGCAGGCGACACCAAAGACCACCGGGAATACACCTTTGTCCGCAATCCTTATTATCACGGTGAGAAGCCCCCGGTGGATGCCTTCACCGTCAAGGTGATTCCGGACAATGAGGCCAAGGTGCTGGCACTGCGCAACGACGAGGTGGATTTTATCTCCGGCACGGACAATATCTCCTACAGCGCCTATCTGGAATTGGATAAATCCGCTCAGTACACCGGCAAAGTCTCCGGGGTGAACGTGCTGACCGAGTTCCTGGCCCAAAACACCACAGCCGCGCCCTTTGACGATCTTAAGGTGCGGCAGGCCGTCCAGCACGCCGTCGATAAAAAAGGCCTGGCCGAGAACCTGTTCGGCGGCCTGAAAACCGCGGCGGATACCATTATGGATACCGCCCTTCCTTATTGCGATATTGCTGTAACTCCTTACGATTATAACCCCGCCAAGGCCCAAACACTGCTTACGGAAGCGGGCTGGGCGGACAGCGACGGCGACGGTATTCTGGAAAAGAACGGACAGAGGTTAGGGGCGGAGCTGAAATATGTCGCCAATGCCACCAATGACCAGACAGCCTTAGCCATTCAGGCCAACCTGAAAGACATCGGGATGGAAGTTACGTTGACCGGCCTGGAGCTGATGGCCTTTTACAGCGATATCTACAGCGCCGGCGACTACACCCTGACTTACTATGAAAGCTACGGCATCCTGTACGACCCCTTTACCTTTGTGGCCAACATGAACCCCAACCTGGATTACAGCAAATTTTCCTTTTCCACCGACCCCATGGTATCCAAGGCCCTGCCCAGCCTGAGCTACCACGAGGCCTACGAGCTTACCGGCGGCCTCTTAAGCCTGGTGGGGGAAGACAATATCCGGGCCGGCTTCCATTACGCCCTGGAAACCGCCCACCGGGACGGGGTGCTGGTTCCGGTCACCTACCTGAATGAGATTGCCGTATTCAACGGTGACGTCATCGCCGATTACACCTTCGGCAGCCAGCCGTCCTGGGTAAACGTGGCGGGCATTGCCCTCAGCCAATAGGCAACCGCTAATTTGCCAAATAAATTTGCCGCTTGCTCTCTTGATGCCAGAGCAAGCGGCTTTTTTGCAGCCAATACGCATAATTGCTGCTTTCAATATTTTCCCGCAAGCCGGCACTTTTGCTTACTGGATGTGAGGCCGTTGCCGGGTGCATTTGAGAAACAGTACAAGAGCCAAAGCAATAAACGGAAGTCCGCCGATCAGTCCGGTGATCGCCGGGCCAAGCAGGGTATTATACCCGTCTTTTGCAAGGTAGATGGGAAACGCTGCGCCGGCATTTACCACGGAATGAATCATGGCTGCCGGAATAACGCTGCCCAGCTTAATGAATGCATAGCCTTCAATAATCCCCAGAACGACACAGAATACAATCATGGCCAGGATACCCAGCCATGGATAGCCCCAATAACCGGTCCCGTAATTATGCCCCATAGCGATAATAGGCAAATGCCAAATTCCCCAGATTACGCCCGTAATCGTTAACGCCGCCCTGTCGGAGAAGAATCCCCTCAATTTGGGAAGAAGATACCCTCTCCAGCCAAGTTCTTCACCCAGTGTGGGAATGATGTTGATAACCGGACCAATGAGCAGCACCATCAGAACCTGGACAATCAGCAGCGTGACTGGGGACAGTCCGGCCGCAGAACCTGGCTCAGTCAATTCTGTTAAAATGGCAAGCTCCGTATCAAACGAGCCGGGAAAGATCAGAAAATAGAAGGCTGCACTCAAAAACAATAAAACTGTCGGGCCGAAATAGATCAGCAGATAGCGTTTCCCATTCCCTTTAAAATTCGGCTTCAGATACATATTGCCAAAACCTTCTTTGGTTATAAACCGTGTCAATATATTACATAATGCGGGAATAAACATAGCCGCTGCCAACAATATGACCGCCCAGCCACTGCCGTAGGTTAGTCCGCAGATGGGGATCAGCAGAAACACCAGCCAGCTGATGCCCATTGTAAGGGCGACAAAGATAATAAGACGCTTTTTTGCTGCCGATTTCTCTTGTTCCATAGAGTTATTCCGCCTCCTGACCGATAGTGTTATTGACAATTATTTTGTAGCTTTTCAGTGATGCTCCGAAAACGCGGCTCATCTGAAAGCACTGAAAAAACCGGATTACAAACGATCCCATTGGCCATGCTCTGCCGGATTGTCTTTTCGTCCCGCGGCAGGTCGGTTCCCAGGTCAAGCTTATCCAGCCATCTTTCAAGCAGGTCAAAAAAATCGTCGCCGTGCAGGCTTAGGGGGTATATATTGCCTGTTACCAGCTCAGTATATTGCTGCAGCATATCAAGGGCCTTGCCGTGATTGCCCTGCATAAGATAACCCTGGGCGGCAGAGATGTAAATACCGACCAGAACGCCGGGATGCAGGCGCTTCAGATCAAATACTTCAGCCATATGCAGCGCGCGCCGCAGTACCTCTTCGAATTTCTCAGGGGCATCCGTACACAGCCCAAGGTAAGCGGGGAGAAAATTAAACAGAACGACGATGTTCTGATAAATTCCGACCTGCAAAACAGATTTTGCCTCGTCAATGCGTCCCGTCATTTGATAAGCGGATGCCAAAATTGATTCGGGCGGCAGGGCCGGGGCGACTGTTCCGTCCAACAGCTCCAACGCGGCATTGGGGTCATTGGTGGCAAGGCTGCACAGAGCCTCCATAAACAAGGCCTGCTTTGTCAGCGATACATCGCCGCTTTCCTGCCTGACCCGGATAAACAAAACCTTGGCTTCTTCCAGCAAAGATGCTGATTGCTGCGGGTCCTTCTGCAGTTCGGCATGGTTGACCATAAGCATACCCATTTGCAGCAGCAGTGGAAAGCATGAATAGTATTTATGAATAACCTGGCGGCAGTCATCCATTACTGTATCAAAAGGTTTTGCGGCAAAATCAGCCGACAGTCTCCGATACAGCTTCCGAATCTCTTCCTTTGCCATTTGCGGTTCATAAGCCATCAGTTCGTCAATGCTGATGTTAAAATAGGCGGCCAACCGCGGAAGGAAGGTTACATCGGGATAACTCTGCCCGGTTTCCCATTTTGAGACGGAGGCCTTGGTAACTCCGATGAAATCAGCCAGCTCATCCTGCGTGATGCCTTTTTCCTTGCGTTTTTTCAGCAACACCTTTGCGATATTGATTTCCTTCATGGTCATTCCCTGTCATTCCTTTCGGCGAAAATAATTTTTCAAACTACCTGCCCTTGTTTATATTTTAGATAACCGGCGGGCAAAAAATCAATGGATTAGAAGTTGATAATGGTTGAATAAATCAACCTATGCGATATTTTGCCACAGGAATATAAAAATAAAAAGCCTTTGAAAATAAAAATCAAGGCTTTTCTATCAGGACCATAAATGCCCATATCGTTTTTTTCCTTTGCTTTTCACATGACAAAGCGCCGTATCTGCTTGTCAAAAATACTTCCCGCTGTTTTTTCTCTTTTCACATAATATATTCCACCGGATCATGAGAAGATCGTAAATGATGAGATAGATGGCCTTTGTGTTTGGATATTCAGCTGACTACCGATCCTGGATCAAATCAGTGAGTCCCCTGCGCTCTTTCTTGACACCTTCTTGCAGCTCCAGCGCCTTCATCCATGTTTTTTCCGTTTCATACCGGAGGAATTCATAGAGCGAATTCAGATCTTCCGTTTCGTCATATTTCTGCAGGCACTCATAATACAACCCTTTGTCCTCATCGTATATGATGAGGGGCGGGTGCTCGTGGATCATGAGGAAATAATTCATAAGCGTCCTGCCGACCCGTCCGTTGCCGTCGGCAAAGGGATGGATGTACTCAAACCGTGCGTGAAGATACGCCGCCGCTTTGAGAACATCTTTTCCCTCAAAGGCACAGACTTCTTCCATAAGCTCAGCCAAATCGACTTCTACCTCACCGGCTGCGGAGCCAACCTCGTGGATACCGGTGACATAGTCATGCTTTTTAAATTCGCCTGGGCGTTCTTTATTTTCAATATACCGCCGCTCGTCATAGGTTCCCGCGGCGAGAATCAGGTGGATCTCCTTGACGAGATTTACACTCGGAGGCTCCTTGACGACGATTTTCTCTTTGAGAAATTCATAGCATTGCTTCTGGTTTTGCTGCTCGAACAAAGCGCGGGGGTTGCCAGTGTAATTGTTCACCTTGCCGTTTTCAAAAATCTCTCTGGTATCGCGATAGGTAATTTCGGCATTCTCAATCCTGCCGGAATGATAGGCAAACAGAATGCGGAAGCTGCCCAAATATTGATCCAGAGCGGCGATGGATTCGACCTTATAAGAGCGCCACAGCTCGACCGCTTGTTCATATCGTGCCAAGGGCGTTCCCCCCTTTCTTGAATTATTATTATACCACATTTTTACTGTTCCATTACAGGCATGCCTGAAAATCACCAATTGGCGAAACAGCAACGCGCCTAGGAAAACTGGCATAAACCAAGAGCATCATGGTAACCGGTAATCCGATACTTCCATAAAGATAACGAACAACAATCAGAAACACCATGACCGCAACACCAAACGAAAAGCAAAGCTGATATGCGGAGTTGGGCACAACAAACGTTTCTTCATAGGTGATTGCGCGCCTACAGGTACCCCCGATCGTATCTTTGATGCGCTTTGCCTTATCTCCGTGCATATGAAAGGCTTTGATGACGGCGATTCCCTTTACATACTCCAAAACAGAGTCCGTAAGCTCCGCCGATTGCTGCTGACGAATTGCGGACTGCCTGCTGCCATACCGTGTTCTTCCACGAAAAGAAGATCAACTGTGATTGCCGAAGTGATATTGCCAATATTTCCGTCGCTGAAATAACCCATCGGAAAACGCTTGAGGTAATTGCCTCTTTGGTGGAGATGATGGGATTTTATTCTTCATTTCAATACTTTGCCGTTTTACAGCATACCCGCCTTCTCAAAATGCTTTTTCAGCAGCTTTTGCCCCAGCAGAGCACCCAGCCAGGCACCGATCCCGGTGCCGATCAGAGCCGCCATAAATACAGGAGCGCTCAGGAAGCCGAGCATAGTATCGATATACTCCGCCGACATGCCCGTTTGCAGGGAATAGGCCAGGTAGTAATCCCTCATCAGCAGCATGGGAGCGATCTGCCCGGACCACAGGCAGACCATAAAAACAATATAGCCGGTGGTATTTTTCTTAAAGCTTTGGTAAGCGCCGGAGGCGGAGATAGCCTCCGCCAGAAGGCCGCCGATCACTGTTCCGAGCGCAAAAGTCCAGATAGTCCCCAGACCGAAGAGAATGATGCCGACCAAAAGGGCCTGAAGGACAATCGCCCCCCGTTTGGGGATTTTGGCGCGCATATACATGTAAATGACACCGCAGGGAATGCCGCCCACCAGACCGTAGAAAATCATGGTGAGGGGGAAGATTCCCAGCACACCGGCCACGACAAAAAGGCAAAGGGTAAACAGCACGGAAAAAATAGCAATGGTGATCAGATCACGGCTGACCAATTTGGTATTGCTCCGGGAGTTGGACATAGCAATTAACCTCTTTTCTCTCTAATAAATATAAAATAAATTCCCCAACACATGAAGTCACTGCAAATCCTTCAAATTCTTTCGACAGGCGGGGCGGTACCAGGCAAAAAAAGACGCTGCAGCCTGGGCAGGTTTTGGCGGTTGACCGGATAATCCTCCCGGATCGCGCCGTCCTCGATCCGTAGCACCCGGGTGCAGACGGCAAGCAAAAATTCGTAATCGTGGGTGATGACGAAAATCCTCTTGCCCATGTGTTTCAGCAGATCCAGCACTTCTTTGACCCGCTGCGCATTTTTCAAATCCAGCCCACTGGTAGGCTCATCCAAAATCATCACCTCCGCATCCTGGGCAATGCCGGCAGCTATCGCCAGGCGCTGCTTCTGCCCACCGGAGAGCGTCATGGGATGACGGTCGCGGAACTCTTGCAAGGACAGCTTTTCCAGTGCCCAATCCCCCAGTTCCCTCCCTGCCCTGCCGGAGCTCTGCAGGGGAAGGTCCAGCTCCGCCGCCACGCTGTCGCTGAAAAGTTGGTAGCCCGAATGCTGCATGACCAAATAAATCTTTCCCGCCCGCCTTTTACAGGGTAGCGGTTTTCCTCCCTGCAGGACCCGGCCGCCGTTTTCCTTGCGCAACCCGCACAGACAACGGGCCAGGGTGGTCTTCCCCTGTCCGTTTCGCCCCACCACAGCGATCACTTCCCCTGGAGCGGCCTCACAGGTAATGCCTTGCAGCACCGGCTCACGTCGCTTGTAGCGAACCGACAGATTTTCCACCCGGAAGCCGTTATCCTCCGCCGGAAGTGCCGGTTCAGCGCTGACTGTCAGTTTCTCCAGCTCCACGGCGCGCAGCCCTTTGGCCAGGCGTTCTTCTTCCGGCAGCCGGAAAAACTGCTCCGCCGTCCAGTCCTGCTTAAGGATGCCTTTTTCCATATACAGCACCCGGTCGGCGATCCCGCGCAGGTAGTACACACGATGCTCAGCGATCACGACGGTTTTCCCCTGCCCTTTCAAGCAAGCGATAAGCTGCGCCAGCTGCCCGGTGGCCAGGGTATCAAGGTTGGCCGACGGTTCATCCAGTACAAAAATATCCGGCCCCATGGCATAGACGGAGGCGATGGCTACCGCCTGTTTTTCTCCGCCCGAAAGGGAGAAGATATTGCGGTCCATCAATCTGCCGATCTGCAGCAGATCGACAGTTTGGCACACTCGGGCGTGAATCTCCTCCCTGCTGAGACCCAGATTCTCACAGCCAAAGGCAATTTCGCCGGTGGTATCCAGGTTGAAAAACTGGCTGCGCGGGTTTTGAAAGACCGACCCGACCCTGGTATAAAGTTCGTCGATTCTCCACTCCGCCGGCGGCCGGCCGTCTATGGTTACCCGTCCATGCAGTTCGCCGCTGTAGAAACTGGGAATCAACCCGTTGATCAGCCGAGTCAGGGTGGTTTTCCCGCAGCCGCTTTCCCCGGTCAGCAACACACACTGGCCCTGGGGAATGTGCAGGTCGATGTGCCGCACCCCATTTTCCCCGCTGCCGTCATACCGAAAACTTACATCCTGCATCCGAATCATAGCAGCACCTCCAGCCCGCCGGACAGAGCAATCGCCGCCAAAACCAGGAACAGCACACTGAATATCGTGTCGGCTGTACTCCAGCGCACCTGATGGTAGGAGGTGCGGGGGAGGTCGGAATCAATGCCCCGGGTCACGGCCGCTGCGGACAGTTCATCGGCCACCACCGACAAGCGCAGCATCATGGGAACCAGGATATATTCCAGGAAAAGCAGAGGGTGCCGCAGAATGTTCAGAAGTGAAAAACGGATGCCGCGCACCTTCATGGCATCCAGAACACCGGCAAACTCTTCCCGGATGGTGGGGAAAAAGCGCAAGGTCACAGCCATCGGCACGATAATGTTCCTGGGCACCCGCGCCTTCTGCAGGGCGGCAATCATTTCGCCCACCCGGGTGGAGGAAACAAGCAGCGAGGCAACCAGAGCAATGGGAAGCATCTTGCGCGCCAGAATAAAGACAACCGCCAGCATGGCAACCAGGGTATTGTGAAAATTTGTGGATACCGTAACGAGCAGAAGCAGCGCTCCATAAGCGGCAATTGCCTTAGCGCAGCCTGTGTAGCGCTTGTGGTAAAGCAATGCGGTGCAGATCAACGCGATGCAGAACATCTCGGTGTAAAGGCCCGTATGAAAAAATACGGTGATATTGATCAGCACCAGGATTAGCAGCTTGGCCCGCGGATCCAGCGAAAGCCCTGACGACGCCTGGGCTGCCGGATTGCTGCTTGCTGCCATGTACACACTTTCCGTTGCAACTGTGCCTGAAAACCTGACCGGACTGTTATCAATCCTGTATTTACTCCTTAAGTTCATCCTGACCCTCTTTCCAAAAGCAAAAATTTTGTTATAATCTAAGTTAGATACATCTAACTTTATTCAAGTTTACATTCAGTCTTGCCCAGGATCAATCGGCCCATCGGTGATCTGACAATTGGCCGAAGATCTTTGTGCATTGGCCGAATACCGGAGGGGACACGATGAAAACAATTTTAAACCAATTGTATACGCCGTTCTTATCCCAAATTGGCCTGACGCCGGAAGAAGGAGCGTCCGGGCGCGGCTTGTTCTATAAACCCAATCCGGGACTGGGGGACGGCTTTATCTGGGTGTTCCCTGTGGATAACCTCTATGCGGTCACCATTTACGACATCGTCTTTAAGGAGGATGTCTGGTTCGGTTACCGGCACCCGGCCTTTCTGAGCGTCGGGACCTATACCGCACCGATCGCCAGGCTCATGTATGAAAGCGCGGATTCTTCGGGTGAAAGCCTGCTGGGCTATGTGGGGCAGGAGGAAATGCATGAACAGTCGGTCCACAAGAACGTGCCTCTTTGCTCCGTCAGCATCTCCCTGACCCCGGAGTTTTACGACAGTTACCTGGCGGAGAGGTATTCTCCCGCTTTCCGGAAGCTGCCGGACATCCTATCCCGGTTGAACGGCAACGACATCATACCTGGAGCCGCATCAGCCCTGAAGCTGCTCCGTACCTCCCGGCCCTGCGGCAGCACCGCCAAAGCCTATTATGAAAGCAAGGTGCTGGAAACTCTTGCCCTGATCATGCAGTGGGGGGAAGATCAATTACGGCATGAGGAAAAAACCCGTTTACGGGATTGGGAACTCAATAGCCTGCAGGAGGTTTCCCGCTACCTGAAGCAGCATTATGCCGAACCTATACCTTTGCAAACTCTGGCCCGACTGGCCTGCATGAGCCGGAACAAACTGACTACCGCCTTCAAACAGGCTCACGGCCTGACCATAACAGAGTATATCCAGGAGCTGCGCCTGGAAAAGGCCAAGGATCTGCTGCTCAATTCCGATTGGGATGTAGGGGAAATTGCCGGGACAGTAGGCTATAAGCTGCATCGCAGTTTTTCCGAGGCGTTTAAGGAGGCTACAGGGATTACGCCCAGCGAATTCCGCAGGCAAACGATTTGAGTAGACCTGTTGAATAGACCTGTATAATAGAAATCCCGCAAGATTTTGCGGGATTTCTATTCCTTAGTAGCGCCGATGGACGGAATCGAACCGGCGGTTTATAGCCATCTACTCATCCTTATTTGCTTTGCCTTTCAAATATTTAGACATCTCTATATCGAACTGTGAAACATAATCCTTGTCCTGCCGCACACGGAATTGCTCATAAATTTCTTCAGCCTTTTTTATAGCCGCCTCGTGAGATATTTTACCTTTCCCCTCAAGCACCTTCCGGCGGTTGTTCTGCAGAAAATTATCGGTCTCCCAAAACCAGTCGGCCATGCTCATCGGGATTTCATCGCCTTCAGTTTGAACTATTAAAAATTCCTTAATAGTTGAATTTGAATCCAATTCCTCATCGTCCAAAATATTTTTTATGTGAATATTAACATTAGCGGTCGTCGTTTCAAACAAATCCTCAATCGCTTTTTGCGTCATCCAAAAGTTATCCTCTTCAAATCGAACTGAGACGGTCACCTTGCCGCTGTCTGTCGTATATAGAACGATTTTGTCTTCATTCTCCAACTTGTTCATCCTCCCGTATATAAAATAAATTACCTCGTAGCGAAGTAATTTAAGTAGCCCGAGCTTTAAGCCCGTTGAATTCGAGGGGCTTAACTCGTCTGAAGAGTTCTGTCAATTAGATTTATTGTAACAAAAATTTCCATTATTCACAATCCGTATTCTGTCCGGCAAGCTTTTGGCTGAATTCCTCGCAGAGGCCCGCAATAGCTTACGGGCTCACTCCTGTTACACTCATCCTTGGTGAGTACCCTTTTTCAACAGCCGATGATAGATCGGCGAATCCTTAGCCACTTCAGACACAGCCTTAAGTTTTCCGGCATGGATCATTTCTTCTATCCGGAAGGCAACCCAGGCATCACCAATCCCAAGCTGGTATTTACCCAGCACCTGCCCGATAATCACTGCCTCCTGAAATACCTCGCCTGCTGCTGCTATTTCCCGAAGGATAAAATCATCATAGAGCGCTTCTGACATACTAACCAACTGCCCATTCAGCATAGCCCGCAAAGGTGCGTTCTCCCTTTGCAGTTCCCGCCAATAAGCTGCACAGCTTGTAATAAATACAAGGGAGACAGGCTTTTGTAAGGCAAGATACCGATGCCATTCTTCCGGAGCCACTTCACCCCAGCCATTTTTCCGTACGATACTGCCGTTTTCACCAGCTTCCCATTCTGGAAGTCTGACGATAGAGACCTGTGCGCCAAGCCCTTTCCATTGAACCAACTGCTCCATCAGCCAATAAAGTCCACATAGTTCATCAGGCTGATTACTGTACCAGATTCGCAGGGATTCTCCCGCTGCTATGCGTTCCTGAACCGTTTTCAGATTTTCATTAGCTCTGCCGAGCAGTTCCTGGGCAGCCTGATGCCCCGTATCACCGGGGTAAACACTATATAACTTTTCCAGTGTCTGCCTGCGCTTGATACCGGGCTGGTCCTCCGAGATGTCACCAATGCTCAGCATCAAATTAAATCCATAAATATCTCCTGTCTTGCCACCCAAGGGCGTCGCCCTCTCCCAAGCCAAGCGCGCCTTTTCCTCTGCTTTTCGTTGAGCCGCTTTGATTTCCGCTTGGGTTGGCTTTGCACCATCGGAGTGGATAACCATAACGCCACTACACCCGCCTTTATATTCCCCCTCACCAAAACGTTGTGCTATTTTAAGGCTTCCGCAGGCACTATCGCCGAATACAATCTCAATCATAATAATTATCTCCAAGTCCCGGATTGACTCATCCGCAAAATTACGGTCAACTTATACATCATTCACCCAGCAGCCAGTTGATTAAATTAACCTGCTTGATCCCTTCATAATTTGAACCTGCCCCCACCTCGTCAAGGGTCAAAAGAAATTTAGGATAATGATCGGGAATTTTTTGGAGCGGCGCAATCTCCCGTGCTAATGTTCCCGCATCTAATACTGAAGCTGCTACCTGATAGTAAGCGCGTCCACTCATGTCCGATGCGACAAAATCAATTTCGTTTTCCAACATCTTTCCAATATTCACTTTATATCCTCTGCGTTGCAATTCCAGGAAAACTACATTCTCTATGAGATGTCCAATATCGGATGCAGAACTTGATAAAAGCATATTTCGTATACCCGTATCAACAATATAGTATTTCCCTAATGTCTTTAAGAGCTGTCGTCCTTTAATGTCATAGCGGTGTGCCTTATATAAAATGTAGCTGTCAGCAAGCGCTTTCAAATAGTTATCTACCGTATTTACAGAAATCCTTCGTCCGGAAGAATTTATCGTGTCACTGATTTTTTTGGTTGATATAGGGCTTCCGATACTACTGGCAACAAATCTGATAATGCTCTCCAACAATACAATGTCGGTGATTCCTTCTCTTTTCGCAACATCTTTTATGAGAATTGTATTGTATATTCCCTCAATGAACGGCACAACTGCAGCATCACTGCGTTCAAGCTGCGCTATATAGGGAAATGATCCGAAACGCAGATATTCATTAAAATTATCTCTTAAGCTTTTTCCATTTCCGGCCTGAGCAACACAATACTCTTTAAATGATAGAGGGAGCATTTCGATAGTGATATAACGCCCTGATATCAGCGTAGCAAGCTCTCCCGAAAGCATATGCGCATTAGAGCCGGCTATATATACATCCACATTCGGCTTGATATATAAACTGTCCACAGTTTTTTCATAACCTTGGCAATTCTGTACTTCATCAAGGAAAATATAGGCATATTTTCCTTCCTGCAGACGTTCCTTAACATAACTATACAAAGCCCTGTAGTCCAAAAGGTGCTCATAATCCATATCTTCCAAATTGACGGATATAATTTGATCGTCAGTAACTCCTGTAGATTTAAGGTAATCGATATACAGTTTAAAAAGCGTCGATTTCCCGCAGCGGCGCACGCCAGTTACTATTTTGATGATATCCTTCTCCCTGCTTGCAATGAGCTGATCTAAGTATTCTTTACGTTCTATCATGTACAACCCTCCTTTTCATACCATTATAAGGCAATAAAATACAAAGGTCAAAGTTTTTTCTGTACAGAGAAAAAACTTTGACCTTTATTATATTTTTTCGTCCGAACAGATAAGAGCCTATAGCCGGAATCAGAACGGCGATTTGCGGGCGGCTACTCCCTTCACACCTGCCGGACGGCGCCGACCTCCCAGGCCGCGCTGGCCCTTTGCAGTTCGACCAAATGACGGTATAAGCCGTTTAAGTCCATCAATTCCCGGTGTCTGCCTGTTTCCGCGATTCGCCCTTCCCTGAGGACGATAATCTGATCGCAGTTTTCCACCGAACGCAGGCGGTGGGCGATGATCAGCACGGTTTTGTCTTTGATCAGCTTACCGATGGCCTCCTGGATCAGTGTCTCGTTTTCCGGGTCCAGAGAAGCGGTAGCCTCGTCCAGCAGGATGATCGGCGCATTCTTGAGCAGAGCCCTGGCAATGGAAAGGCGCTGCCGTTCCCCGCCGGACAGGGTCTTGCCGTTTTCCCCGATCACCGTGTCGTACCCCTGGGGAAGCTTTTGGATGAATTCCTCACAGCGGGCCGTGCGGGCAGCGGCCATAATCTCCGCCCGTGTGGCATCTTTTTTCCCGATTTTAATGTTGTTGTAAATGGTGTCATTGAACAGCACCACATCCTGAAAAACGATGGAAACATAGGAGAGCAGGGTTTCCGGTTCGATGCTGCCGATATCCCGGCCGCCAATGAGAATTCTGCCGCAGTTCACATCCCAGAAGCGCGCAGCCAGCTTGCTCAGAGTGCTTTTGCCGCATCCCGAGGGACCGACCAGTGCCGTGATCTCTCCCTGTCTGGCCGTAAAGGATACGTCGTTGATGACATTTTCCTCGTTGTAGGCAAAGGAAACATGCTCAAAGGTGATGTCATAAGTGTCGAGCCTGACCTCCGGCTCACCCTGCTGGACGGGGAAATCGCACACCTCACGAATTCGGGAGGCGCTAACCAGGGAATAGAAAAATTCGCCCATTTTGAAAAAGAGGGTCGTAAAGGGATCGTACACCCTTGCCGCTACAAACAGGAACAAAAGATAGGTGATCAGGCTGATCTCCCCGTGGATGATCAGATAGGAACCGGTGACGATCACCAGCCCCAGGCCCACCCGCAGCGTATTGTAAGCGCCGCTGATAAAAACACCCATCACCAACTCATAGATCATGGAAGTCCGGACGACTTTGCGAATGCGATCTTCCAGGCCCAGGCGGTAAGTTTCCTTTTGCGGTGAGCTCTGCACCACCTTCATATTCTCCAGGTACTCCTGAAGCCCTTCGCTGACGCTGAGCTTGGCCCGGCGGTTCTTCCAGTTGGAGGAGGAACTTAAGCGGCGGCTGAGGAGCAGAATCAGCATCGACACCGGCAGGCAGATAAACAGGGCCAGCCCCATCCGCCAGTCAAAGAAAAACAAGGTCAGCAGGATGACCGCGCTGGAAATGATCCCTCCGAACAGCTCGGCCACGCTGGTGGCCAGAGTATGCTCCACGGTGGCCGTATCATCCATCAGCGTGCTGGTCAGGTCGCTTAAATCCTTACTCCCGAAATAGGAAAGCGGGAGCTTGCGGATTTGTTCAGCCAGGGTAATGCGGGTATTGGCGCTTTCCTCATAGGCGGAAACATAGGTTTTGCGATAGGTAAAACGGTAAACCCAGTAGATGACAAGCAGCAGCAGGAGCGCCGTACTCCAGTAGAACAACAGGGATAAGTCCCGCGCCTGGGTTCCCAGGAACCGTCCCAGCATTTCCGCCACCAGCATCAGGAGCAGCACAGTAGGCAGCATGACGCTCAGGTTGTGGAGCGCGGTCAGGATGATGGCCCAAAACACATCCCTGGCCCCTTTGGCACTTAGGGCAAAGGTCTTTTTAAGCATGAAGCGCACCTCCTATTTTCCAGGCTGTACCGGCCTGGTATTCCCTGAACATCCGGGCATAAACACCATCTTTGGCTATCAGGTCTGGATGGGAACCTGCCTCGGCGAGCCGTCCCTCCTCCAGCACCAGGATTTGGTCCGCTCCGGTCACCGTAGACAGACGGTGGGCGATCATGATCACGGTCTTGCCCTGCATCAGCTTCTCCAGGGCCTTTTGAATCCGGTATTCATTTTCCGGGTCGGCAAAAGCCGTAGCCTCATCCAGCAGGACCACCGGCGCATCTTTTAAGATAGCCCGCGCCAAGGCAATGCGTTGCATCTCACCGCCCGAAAGATAAATTCCCTTGGCGCCAATCACGGTATGCATGCCGTTAGGAAGCTTAGCCAGGATATCATCACATTGCGCCAGGCTGAGGGCGTTTCTGATCTCTTCTTCCGTGGCCCCCGGTTTGCTGAAGGCGACATTTTGGGCCACAGTCATTTTAAACAAATTGACGTCCTGGAACACAAAGCTGATTTGGCCGATCCATTCCTGGGGGTCCATATCCCGGACATCGACCCCGTCCACCCGGATGCTCCCCGCTTCCACGTCCCAGAAGCGGGAAATCAGGTTGGCGACGGTGGTTTTGCCGCCCCCCGAAGCGCCGACCAATGCTGTAACCGTACCGGCTGGAGCGGTGAAGGACAGCCCATCGACCGCCGCCGCTCCCTCCTGTTCATAGCGGAAGGACACGAAATCAAAGACGATGTCATAGGAGCCCGGTTTTTGGGGTTGCGTCGTGCGGGGCAAGGGCTTTTCCGCCAGCAGGCTTTCGATGGTGTCCAGCGCCTGGGTCGTGATCAGCTGATTGGAAGAGCTGAACATGACCCGCATCAGCACGACGGACACCAGAGGCGTAAACACGACGAAGAAAATAAAACTCAGGATAAAGCTTTCCGCTCCTTGAGACAGCTGATAGAGAATGATGCCCGCCGGAACGAGCACAAAAAAGATCCCGTGCACCGCCGCGATATAGCCACTCATGGGCTTTTCCATAGATAACGCGTAGTCCGTCACGAATTTCCGGTAGGTAGTGATCGCCATATGGAAACGCTGGAAAGAGTGTACGGTCTGCCCGAATACCTTGACTACCGAAATGCCCCGGACGTATTCTACCGCCGCGTTGCTCATATCCCCCAGAGCTTTCTGGTAATTTTCCAGCAACACATCACTTTCGCTGCGCAGCATGGAACGCAGGAAGGCAAAGCCCGCAGCGATGGGGAGCAGGCAGATCAGAGCCAGCTTCCAGTCAAAATAGAACATGCTGGCCAAAAAAGCCACCGGCGTGACGATGGCCTGGGCCAGGTCCGGCAGCTGATGGGCGATGAAGTTTTCCGTGTTATCCGCGTTTTTTTCAATGATTTTGCGCAGCTTGCCGCTGGGGTTGGCAGTATGAAAACCCAACGGCAGCTCCCCCAGCCGCCGGACCAGGCGGATGCGCAGGTTGGCCACCAAGTTGAAAGCGGCCCAGTGAGAGCAGAGCAGGCCGATTCCATACAGCATAAAGGAAGCCACAGTCAGATTGACCGCCAGCCACCCGTAACGCGCCATAGTTTCATCAGCCAGCGTTAGGAGATTCCCCTCCGCGGCCACGAGCTCCCGCGCCACCAAAAAAATACAGATATAGGGTCCCAGACTGAGGATTCCGCTGCCAGCGGAGAAAACCCAGGACAGGATCATGGTGACTTTGTATTTGCCCGCATACTCCATCAGCCGGGGCAGGATACTTGTTTTGTTCAACGACTTCTTCCTCCTTTGCGGAGCGGTGTCCTTGTGAATTTCATAAAATTTCTTCCTTTCTGCCCTATGACGAATCATTCTTGTTTTCCGTCAGAACGGCTATATGCTGAAAGCGAAGTTAGGTATTGCTAACTTCGCTTTCAGCATACGTCCCATGAAATCAACCGTCAACAGATTCAGAACGCCTATGATCGATGGCCGAAAAAAAATGTGGCTCTGCCGAAGAATATTATAAGGAATCCAGGCATTCAACCTTGACAAAGGTGATACCGTCCCATTACCCCTAGATGTCAATTAATAACACTAGGGGTAATTTTTATGAAACGATATATTTCTTCACGGATCTTCCTGCTAGAATCAAGCCAAAAAACAGAAAATTTGTGTCGTAGTATTCTCACAGAATCCTCCACGGTATTCTTTCCGCTGATGTTCAATCCGCTGCGGATTCTTTAAGATTACTATAGGGGAGGCTTGAGGAAATGGAGCTGGATCCCAAAAGGCTGGGCAGAGCCATCAAGAATGCCCGTTTGGAAAACAACCTTACTCAGGAAGAACTGGCCGAGCGGGTGGATATTGCCACCGTCCATGTCAAACAGCTCGAAGCCGGTAGCCGTAAACCTTCGGTGGATGTCCTGTATAAGCTGGCCAGATTCCTCAATTTTTCGGTAGACGCCGTATTCTTTCCCGAGCGGACGAATGGGTGGGAGCTACAGCGTAAAATCGAACTCAGCCTGAATAACTCTTCTACGCATGAATTGCAGGTTATTTATACCACTTTGATTGAATTGCGACGGGTCCTATCTTCGCTGCAAGCCCAAGAAGCGCGGCCCCCCGAACGCCCGGAATGACGCAAGGCAGCCCCGGCAAACGCGGGGTGAAATAGATGTAGATAAGGAGAATTTGCCCTATGAAAATCGCTTTATGTGACGACATCCCGCTTCTGCGCCGGATGCTGGAGGCCATGATCAGGGAATACGAGGCCAGGAAGAATGTCCGGTTTCAAATCCGCCAATTTGGGAGCGGCGAAGAACTGCTGAAGCAGGCGGAAGAAGAGCACCTACATTTTGATCTGATTTTCCTGGACCAGTGTATGAAAAAACTGTCCGGCTCGGAAACAGCACTGCGCATCCGGAAGTATGACACGGCCTGTCAGATCGTATTTTGCACCGGATCCGGGGCTCACCCTCAGTTCGCGGAGGCTTCACCGCTGAGAATCCTGGAGAAGCCGATCGATATGGAGGATATCTATGTTATCCTGGATGAGGTACGGAGCAGCTACAAGCTATCCGGGAGCTCCTGATAATTTCATCTTATGCCGTGAATAATAAAGTGCGTTTCCGTAGCTTGGAAATGCACTTTTTTAATTACGCAGACGAATCATACCCTGTTGACTATGATTTCAATGCAGGGTAAAATTATAGTTATACCCCTACGGGTATAAAGGAGGCGCCGTTATGCGACAGTGTATGGATTTTGATAATCTGCATAGACGATTGAACAAGGTTATGGGACAAATCAAAGCCGTTGATAAAATGTTGGAAGAGGATATTCCCTGTGAGGATATTCTAATTCAGATTAATGCAGCTAAAAAGGCTTTGCATAAAGTTGGCCAAGTCGTTTTAGAGGGACATTTAAACCACTGTGTTCGGGAAGGCATCGAGCATGGAGATGCGGATAAAACAATTAATGATTTTGCTAAAGCAGTAGAACATTTTTCAAGATTGACTTAGAATAAACACCACAAGCGTATTGCTGACCGGTGACAACCATCATGCTGGGAATGGCTGTTCTTTAATATAGTTTAGGATGCCGTAGTACCATCTAAAAAAATCCCCCTGCTTTTATCTTTGATAGCAGAGGGATTTTTATTTATTTTAAATTAAAAAATTACTCGTCAACATATGCCCAGGATAAGACGGCTTCCAGACGTGTGTTGATCCCAAATTTGAGAAGGATAATCTTCACCTGAAGGTGAGCCGCCCGGGCGGTGATTCCTAAAACTGCGGCAATCTCTCTGTTATGGAGAGGCTTGGTCAGAAGGCCCATAATTTCTTTTTCTCTGGGTGTCAACAGCCTTTTAAGGACTTCGGCAGGCTTCGCGGGGAAATGCAAATCATGGAAATCTATTTCAACCTGGGAAAACGTCAACGGGCTTGGCGAAAAATACACGCCCCCTTTAGACACGCTTAAGACAGCCTGTATCAGTTCCTCGACGGCACAGGTTTTCAACAACAGCCCTTCAGCCCCTTTGCGGCTTGCCGCCAGAACATAACCCTCCTGACTTTGTTCCACCATCAGAATAGCCTTTACATCGGGATGGGCCGCTTTTATCTTATCCATCAAGTCCAGCCCGCTGATATCCTGAAGATAAAAATCCAATAAAACAACATCAGGCACAGAATGGCGGAGAAAATTCAGACATGAGTCTTCATCCCCGGCAATTCCGCTGATCACTATGCGCGGTTCAGAAGACAGCAACGCCCTGGTCCCTTCTGCAAAGGGCCGGTGGCTGTCCACGATGAGCACATGTATCTGCTCTTCAGTTTCTTGTGATTTTTCCCAATGAACGGACATCCTGCCTCACGCGCCTTTAACCATATTTGGGAGCCCCGATGAGGGTTTCACCATTATGAGAAAACCGGGATAAGCGCTTTGAGCGTTGTTCCGCGGTTTATTCCCGAAATGATCTGAAGTTCCCCGCCCAGACCCTCAATACGCTCCTTCATTTCAACCAGGCCGAAGTGGGTCCCTGTCAATAACCAGTTTTCTATCTGGCCGGTGTCAAAGCCCCGGCCGGAATCACTTACGGTCAATTCAAGCCAGGTTTCGTTCAGGGTCATGCGAACCGTTTGCATATTGGAGCGGGAGTGCCGCACTGAGTTCATGATGCCTTCCTGTAAAAAACGATAAGCGGTGACTTCCACATCCTCCTTAAACCGGTTTTGCTGGCCCAGTCTGCTGATTTCCAAGGAAATCAGGGATAATTCTTCAGTCATGATTTCCTGGCACAGCCATTGGACGGCGGGGACCAACCCCAGGTGGGTTAGAATCGGGGGACCTAAATCATTGACCATACAATTGAGCTCATAATTCAGGTCCTCCGCCCGTTCCTGCAGATAAGCAATTACCTTCAGTGTCTTGTCGTCGGCGGGGCATTCCTTTTTCAGGTATTTCAGCCACCGGCTCAGGTCCATGCTCCACTGCAAAGGACCGGCGCAGATTTCGTCGGTAAGAAGTTTCCTTTTCTGCTCAACTTTGCGGAACAAGGCGTTGGTGATTCCCTGCAGCTCCATCTTTCTTCGGTACGAACGCCCGGAACTTTTGGTCATGAAATGTATTTCTTTGGTCAGTTTGCCGATCACCTGCGACATAAGGATCTGATGCTCCAATTGACCGGCCAGCAGGGTAAAAAAGGGCAATTCCGATTGCTCGAATTTGATGCGGGAAGAACGCCGGCCAAAGAAAATTCCACAGGCAGCATCATGGGAAATAAATGGGATATAAATTCCGGCCGGGCAGTCGTCAGGCATCATTTTGGCTTCCAGATCAATCCTTTGATTCCTATGAAAAACATCCTCCAGCTCCTCAAGTTCCTTGAAACTCTCCTTAAAACGCCCCGCCGCTTTTTTCAGGCAGCCGACTTGCGCATTCTCTATAATCACGAAAATCCCGTCAATACCCAAGTTCTTTACAATCTCATCCAACATCCGCCCCTCAGCCAAAGGAGAAGCCAGATTTTCATTGAGGTCGGCCATCTTTTGCTTGAAAGCTTGTTTGCCTGGGGATAGGTTACTTCTTTCCAAGAGCTTGCTGATTCCAATTCGAATTAAATGAAAACAAACGATAAACAGCAAGGTGAAAAGCAACAATGCCGTATAGTATTCAAGACGGATGGTGGGTAGGATTTGCAGAAAGAAAAGAGCCAGGAAGACAATAAGGCTCAGGATACTTGCTGCACCGATATAAGAGAGGGCAGCCGCATAAAGCCGGCGGCTGTCCGGCAAATACTTATTAATAATTACATAGTATAAAGAGATCGGGATCGCGGAAATAAATAAAGAACTTACCTGAGAATAAACCAATTGCTCTAAATTAAAAATCATTGGAAGCGCTGACAATAATACAAATGGTAAAAAGCCGATCCCCATCCCTAACAAAATAATATAGGCTTCATTTTTTCCCGGCTGATTTTTGGGCAACTTCACAAGTACCCCTAAATTCCAGAGCGCAAAAAGTATGCCGATGATCATATTCAATAATGGCATTTTTTTAATCAAGCTTATGAGCTGAACTAAGCCCAAAGATTGCAAAACAGTTAAAACCAAAATCAGACTGAATAAAACCGTTACGATTTTGCGGCCAAAATTATTTAATCTGTTTTGGTTATAGAAGGGAAAAACAGAAATAAAAACAATAAGAAAAACAGGTGCTAGAGAGAACGTAATATACTCCAATTCTCTGGCCAGCAACAAACAACGACTGGAAGCATGGGCCAAAACGATTGCCAAACCAAACGCCCAGTTCATCCAAAATAAGATGCGTGCCTGTTCCAGAAAAGGACGCTTGTACCAGGTCATAAACCCTAAAAACAAAAAAATAAACCCCAGAATAAGCAAAGGAATTTCTCTGAGCACTGTCAACAGGACAGGTTGTGGGGTGATTGTTACTGTCTGATCCGTCAACACAACTGGCCGTTTGAATTCAATGGTTGAAGCACCTTCCGCCTCCCCCCATTTTTGAACAAAGCGATAGCTACCAGCATCCTCCCCATTGATTTTCAGGATTTCATCCCCCACCCGGATACCGGATCGATACCCCTCGCCAGAAGGGTCACTGGTTACCACCAGCCATTGCCCACCATTGTTTTTAAGTTCAATGCCTATAAAGGGTTGGGTCAAGCAAGCTGCAAAATAGCCCAACCCCAGCGCAATGAAGACAAGACTGGCGATATAATAAATTGGCCGTTTAAATATTTTCTCTAACAAGTTCTTTCATGTTCTCCTTATGCTTTTCGGGAACAGGAATTCCCTCCAAAATTTCCCTCGCCTTTTGGCAATAAATTTCAAACATCACGGTGCAATAGGGAGCAACCCCTTCTTCAGCAGCCAGTTGTCTGACATATTCCCTTTCTCTATCCCCGGCCCGGTACACCCCTTCGCCGCGCCTCTGTGTCAGTTCTTCAAACCGTTTGGCGGCTTCTCCTTTAAGAGTATTTAACAGGTATACGTAAGGCAGAGTTTTTTTATTGTTTACAAAATCATTTTTTCTGGAAAAATCCAAAAAATCATTCAAATCGTTTCTGATTTGATTCAGGATCCCCAGATTGATTCCAAACTGTTCCAAGGCATGTATTACGGGTTCCTCTGCCCCGCCTAAGATGGCTCCAATTCTGCAGGCGCAGGCGGTCAAGCTGCCGGCCTTTTGCTCAGCCATCTCAAAGTATTGCTCAAACGATACCTGCTGCCGGCCGTCATATAAAAACTCCCGGAATTGCCCATTGCTGGCGCATATTCCCGTACGGTGCAAAGTTGCTGCAACCTCTCGAAACAGCCGGCTATCCGGAATGGCGGAAATGGCCTCATCACTGAGCATGAGCAAGCAGATCGCCAGATTGATGGCCTGAGCATCCGGAATCTGACGCCAGGGCATATTCTCATTATCCCGGTCCTGCACATCATCGAAAATATCCAGGGCCAGAGCAAAAAACTCCATCCCAATGGCGCCCGGCAACGCGGCTTCCTGCTTTCCACCCGCACATTCACAGCTCATATGCGTTAAATGAGCCCAGCGAAACAATTCTCCCGTAGGACTGTCGGCGTTGAGGGAGATCCGGATCAGCCGCTCCATTTCTGCATCCAGCCTAACTCTTGTTAAAATATTATCAATTTCTCTGAAAAAAAACTGATCAAGCTGAAGATTCATCAGATTTTATCCCCAAAAGCCCAGAGGAAGCACGCCGATTGCCGCGCCGTTTCCGGCCATTTCATGCCTGGAAAAGACATTTTGAACAATCGAAAATTCACCGGGCTTAATTTTGCTTTCGCCCGACTTTTCCTTTTGGGTTACCAAACACGTAGGATTTTTGACACATTCATGGACCAAATTCGCAATAGCTGCATAATTCATCTTAATACCCCTTTCTAAATTAAAAAGTAACCTGAAATTTTCCATAGTGCCGCTGAATTACCAAAATATCCTTCAGCTTGATCCTATACTCACTGTATTTCTCTATTTTACTTATTTTTCCTCTATCGAAATATAGCTTATTATGTCGTAATTTGCTTAGTTTCAATGCCGATCCCCGGAAGCTTTGCTATACCAGAGTTAGCCGTATTTTTTATTGGAAATATTTATCCAAATAATAAAATTTTCTCTTGTACAAATTTTCACCTATATCCTGCCAAGTCTTTCGACTCATCCCACAGTCTTAATGGGAGTATTGACTGGCGGGTTGACCATCACCTTTTCAGGTACAGGGCTCCCGCCAATTCCAAATGGCTAATACCCTATTTCCATATCTATAATGATAACCTTGATTCTGTCCTTGACGAACTGGCCCGTGATCAGGACAAAATCATTGCAAATCCGCTGGGGATGCCGGCAATCCACACACCTGTTCAGTTTGGTACAGGGTGTTTCTTTTTTCAGCCGTTTAGCATCCATTGGAGCAGCGATTTGCCGAACACGCTGAATGGCACTCTCGACATCCTCCGTGATTTTATTGGTCCCTACCACGATAATAACCTGTCGTGGGCCATAAATCATGGGGGCGACCCGGCTACCGTTTCCGTCGATATTAAATAGCTTTCCATCCGTGGTGACGGCATTGGTTCCTGTGATAAAGGTATCTGCGGCAAAGTTTTGAATATACAACCTTCGCTTATCTTCAGAGGTCAGGCCCGGCACGTATTTATCATAAAAAATATAATCCCCCCTGCGCAGGAAATCAAAGACCCCCAGCTCTTCTAATGTCACCGAATCGCCGCAGCCAACTGTCTGTCCCTTTTCCATCAGGCCGGACAAAAGCGCCATTAATTCCTGCCGATTATGGACAAAATACCCTGCCATGTTGTTGCGCTGCAAGCCGGCAATCGTCCGTTCGATCATTCCAACCATACTTCACATCTCCTTCTGATATTTAGCAAGATAGTACACCATAGTAAATACAACCAAGAGATATCCCCCTACTAAAATCAATATCACCTGAAGAGCCACCTGCATGAGTGCAAACCCTAAAAGCAGTGCGCTGTATAGCACCAGCATTAGGTCATAGGCTTTGGCCTTGGCTTGGTTGCTGATCGCTATGTTGCGCTCGTCCTTTTCTTCGATTTCTATCTGCCTGGCAGTTTCCGGATGTTTTTTGAATTGACGGAGCCTTATCGCCGTCCCCAGATTGCTGCCGAATACACCTGCGCCGACTCCAACACAGATATAGGGCAAGGTGTGCAGCATCCCTTCGGCATCCCCCTGCCATTTTATGAGTCCCAATCCTGCGGCCAACAGCACAAACCCCAGCACAGTCAATCCCATATATTTTTTGACGCTGTCATTTTTCATCGTACTCCTCCTCTTCATAGATAAAAATCTCTTCGATGCTCATTCCGAAAAACCGGGCGATCTTGAAAGCCAGTATAATGGATGGATTGTAGCGCCCATTTTCCAGCGAGCCGATGGTTTGCCTGGATACCGCCAGGGCGGCGGCCAGCTCTTCCTGCCGAATGCCGCGCTGCTTGCGTATTTCTTCCAACCGATTCTTCACTGTCGGCCTCTCCCCTTTCTATGGAAAGCATACTTTCCATTTATAGAATAACATTGCCGCATAGAAACGTCAAGCAAGCTTTCCATTCAATTGCGGGGTTTCACCACGCTACTCTCAAAGTGTTCTGCATGTCATCTGATACCTTTCAGAGGTTTTCCTGCAAAGGTATTTTTATTGACAAACGTATACCCGTAGGGGTACAATTACTTTCGTAATATATACATATACCCCTATAGGTATATGAGGGAAAGGAGTAGGTGATGTGCTAACATTTTTCAAGAATGAGGAAAAGAGAACGATTCTTTTTCTCGTTCTTTCTCTTCCGGCTCTTATTCTGAGCTTTTTTGAAATCGGTTCATTTCCTGTCGACCCTGCCTGGATCGCTATTCTGCTTTGCGGTATTCCCATTATCAAAGGCGCTATTGTCGGACTCGTTACAGAATTCGATATCAAGGCGGATGTTCTTGTCTCCCTTGCCTTGATTGCCGCCATCTTTATTGGGGAAATCTTTGCTGCCGGTGAAGTGGCATTTATTATGGCGATAGGTACCTATTTGGAGGAACGTACCGTCGCGAAAGCCCGGGCAGGCATAGAAAAGCTGGTACACCTTACTCCGACAACAGCGAGACTCGTCAATAATGGTGAGGAAAAAATTGTTCCCGCCGAGCAGGTTAAGGTCGGTGATGTATTGCGTGTGCTTGCCGGCGAAACGATTGCCGTTGACGGGATCATCACCAGTGGTCAAACTTCTGTCAATCAGGCGGTCATGACCGGTGAATCCTTACCGGTTGATAAGAGCACCGGAGATGAGGTTTCCAGCGGAACCGTTAATCAATTCGGTACCTTCGATATGCAAGCCACCAAAGTTGGTGAGGACAGCTCTTTGCAACGGATGATCCGTCTGGTTCAGTCAGCCGATGCGGGAAAGGCAAAGATTGTCGGCATCGCGGACCGATGGGCCACCTGGATTGTGGTCATTGCCTTGCTTTCTGCCGGAGCCACCTGGTTCATCACCGATGAAATCATCCGCGCCGTGACCATTTTGGTCGTATTCTGCCCCTGTGCTTTGGTGCTGGCTACCCCCACGGCCATTATGGCCGGCATTGGCAATGCTACAAAGTTTGGCATCCTTGTCCGGGAGGGCGATGCCTTGGAAAGACTCTCGATGGTAAAACGAATTGCCTTTGACAAAACAGGGACCCTTACCTATGGCAAACCCGATGTAGCAGCTGTTGAGAGTTTTGATCCCGGCCTGTCTGCCGACGAGCTCTTGTCTCTGGCTGCTTCTGCAGAGCTGCGTTCCGAGCATCCGTTGGGAAAAGCAATTATTGCCCATTACAAGACTGCCGCCAAGGCCGCTCTGTCGGAGCCCCATGATTTTCGGATGCTTGCGGGGCGGGGTGTTTACGCAGTCGTGAATAAACACACGATATATGCCGGCAATGGGGAGCTGCTGCAGGACAACGGCATTCCTCTTGCCCAGGGGATCATAGAAAAGGCCGCTGCATACAAAGATGATGGCTGCACCATCATCTTTGTTGCCATAGACGGCTGTGCTTCAAGTTTTATCGCTTTATCCGACACTTTACGGCCTGATGCCGTGGATATAGTCAGGAATCTTGAGAAATTAAACATCACAAGCGTATTGCTGACCGGCGACAACCATCATGCCGCTTCCCATATGGCGAGGATTGCCGGGATTCATGATATCCATACCGATTGCCTGCCCGAAAATAAACTGGCTGTAATCGAACAGTACCAAAGCAAAGGGGATTTGGTCTGCATGGTTGGCGACGGGGTCAACGATGCTCCTGCACTGAAGAAGGCTCATGTCGGCATCGCTATGGGAGGGATTGGCAGTGATATCGCCGTGGAGGCCGCCGATATCGCCCTGGTCAGCGATGATATAAAAAATATTCCCCATCTGTTTGCCCTGTCCAAGCGGACGATGAACACTATTAAAATTAATATGGCTCTTTCTATGGCTCTTAACTTTGGCGCTATTCTTCTGGCTATGTTCGGACATCTCGGGCCTGTCGTAGGTGCTTTAGTACACAATGTGGGATCGGTGGTTGTTATTATCAACTCATCACTGTTATTAAACTGGAGGAAAACAAAATGAGCGAATGGCTGTTCTTTATACTGTTTATCCTGGTCGGATTAGGAATGCTGTGCAACGGCATTCTCTATATGCGTAAAGAAAAAAACGACCCTGAATCAGTAAAAATTTATCGAGTCGTTGCAATTCTAGGCGCCGTTATGGCAGCCGTTGCCATAGCCTTTAAATTCGTGTTTTGATAGCTATCATCCACGCAAAAAATCAGAAGGAAGGACTTTGTCCCTCACTTCTGATTTTTTTATCTAAACCTATCAACTGTCCCTGACCATCACGGCCTTAGGGAGACTCAGGAAGCAGAAACTAACTGAACAGCTTGCTTACGGAAAGGTCCTCATGAATACGCACGATGGCCGCTCCCAATAAAGGAGCCACAGAGAGGACTTTAATCTTGGGGATCATTTTTTCCGGCTGAACGGGAATGGTATTGGTGATGACCACTTCCTTGATGACGGAATTCTCCAGGCGCTCAAAGGCTGGGCCGGATAATACCGGATGAGTACAGCAGGCATAGACATCCTGAGCTCCGCGATCCTTCAAGGCTTGAGCTCCTTGAGTAATCGTCCCGGCGGTGTCGATGATATCATCGATCATAATCACATGTTTGCCTTGAATATCACCGATAACATTCATAATCTCTGATACATTGGGTTCCGGACGGCGCTTGTCGATGATGGCCAAAGGCGCTCCGATGCGTTCCGCCAGGTTGCGGGCCCGTTGTACTCCGCCATGGTCCGGGGAAACAACCACCACGTTCTCTAATTCTTTACTTTTGAAGTACTCCGCCAGGATGGGAACACCGGGGAGATGGTCCACCGGAATATCAAAGAAACCTTGGATGGCCGGGGCGTGGAGATCCATGGTCACGACCCGGTCGGCACCGGCGGTGGTGATCAGATTGGCCATGAGCTTGGCTGTGATCGGATCCCGGGCTTTGGATTTCCGTTCTTGACGGGCATATCCGTAATAAGGGATAACTGGAGTGATGCGGCGAGCCGACGCTCTTTTCAGGGCATCAATCATGATCAAGAGTTCCATGATATTATCATTGGTCGGATTACAGGTGGGTTGAACCACAAAGACATCCGCCCCCCGGACGCTTTCATCAATGGCGATGGTAGTTTCCCCGTCCTGAAAGCGTTTTACTTTAGCCTCTCCCAGAGGAACCCCCAGATAATCAACAATTTCTTCCGCTAATGCTCGGTTGGCATTGCCGCAAAAGATTTTCAACTCCTTGACAGACATTCCAAAATATCCCCCTACTTTTTCTTATTTCGAACCCAATTTTCGATATGTTTTTGGGTGCTGCGCTCTATGGCTAAGGTATTGGCCGGTACATTCTTGGAGATCGTGGATCCCGCTCCTGTCACTGAGCCTTCACCAATTTCCACCGGGGCTACAAGATTAGTATTGCTTCCCAGAAAAGCCTTATCCCTGATAATTGTTTTATATTTATTGACCCCATCATAATTGCAGGTAATGGTACCTGCGCCAATATTCACAGATTTCCCCACTTGGGAATCTCCTACATAGCTAAGATGAGGAATTTTTGACCCTTCGCCAATCTGGCTGTTTTTAATCTCTACGAAATCCCCCACCTTCACCTTATCCTGGAGAACCGTGCCCGGACGCAGATAAGCATAGGGGCCGATGGTGCAGCGATCGCCGATCACGGCTTGATTGCCCACCGTATGAGATACCTCTGAGCCTGCTCCCACAGTACAATCGGTTAGGGTCGTATGAGGACCGATGACCGCATCCTCGGCCACCTGGGTTCTGCCTTTCAGAATGGTAAAGGGCTGAAGGACCACATCCGGTTGAAGCACTACCTCAGCTTCGACAAAGGTGGAGCGGGGATCGATGATCGTCACTCCTTCCTCCATCCAATAGGACAGAATCCGTTGGCGAACCACATCCTCAGCCGCCGCCAGCTGAGCCCGGCTGTTGATTCCCAGAGCTTCATGGACATCCTCAGTACAGTAGGTGCGGATGACTTCGCCCTGGGCATGAAAAACAGCAAAAACATCGGTTAAATAGTATTCCCCTTGAGCGTTCTTGGGGGTTATGTTCTTCAGGGCTTCCCTAAGCTTGGCAACATTGAAGCAGTAGGTTCCCGTATTGATCTCTTGAATCAGCCGTTCCTGGGGAGTAGCATCCTTCTCCTCCACCACCCGCAGAAACTGCTCTCCCTCTTTGAGAATCCGGCCTAATCCGTGAGGATTTTCAAAGCAGGCCGTTAAAAGAGTGGCTGCCGCATTATGTTCAATATGAATTCTGATCAAACTCCTGAGAGTCTCCGGCCGGATCAGGGGCTGGTCTCCACTTAAAACAATAATATGATCAACCTCATGGCAATGAGGAATCGCTTGCATGATCGCATGCCCTGTTCCACATTGTTCTTCTTGAACCACCACTTCCGTCCGGTCGTCCAAAGTGGCCTCGATCAGCTCTCTGCCATGGCCCAGAACAACCATGGAACGGGGGATTTCCACGGAGCGGACACAATCCAAAACATGTTGAAGCATGGGTTTTCCAGCCAGTGTATGCATGACTTTAGGCAACTTGGACTTCATTCGGGTACCTTTGCCCGCCGCCATAATCACCGCAGCCCAATGTGGCATAAACTTCGCCTCCATCAATAGTTTACCCTGATTCGTATTCAATACCCAAAAGACTTTAATTCGTCAAAAAACGGCAAATTCCTCTTTCATAATACATTTTCTCTATCTGTTTTTCATCTTTAAACCAGATTCTCTCCCTATCTCATGAGCAAAAGAGACCCTGGAACAGGGTCTCTTAATGCTTGTCTTACATTGCTTCCTGGTAAGCCTTTAATACTGCGTTTTGAATCACTTCGCGGGCTGCAGAAGAGATAGGGTGTGCTATATCACGGAATTCACCTTCCGGAGTCTTCCGACTGGGCATAGCAACGAAAAGCCCGTTTGTCCCTTCCACTACCTTTACATCGTGAACGACAAACGAATTGTCGAAAGTAACAGAAACAACGGCTTTCATCTTACCCTCGACATTCACCTTCCGTACCCGTACATCAGTAATGTTCATTATGAATCACCACCCTTCTCATCCCGGTGACCAGCAATATTCTTACCAAACATATTCTCTATATGGTAAAAAACTCCTTCTTTTAAGCGAAAAAATTCTTTTTTTCGCTTATATGCCCCGATCTTTCCCGTTTGGAAGGCATTTTTGAGTGTTTTTAGAGTGATAAGAAGCTATTCTGAGGAATCACCTGGACGACTCCTTTAACAGGATCCAGCTCTCTGAGCTGAAGAAGGGATAAATAATGATCGACAAGCTTGGGCTCTTCTTCCCGGGGCGTTTCCATCAAGACTCCCAGACCGACCACATCGGCATCAAACTCTTTCAAGAGATTGATCATGCCTAAAGCAGTTCCACCGGCCTTCATGAAATCATCAATGATCAAGACCTTCCGTCCGGGCTCTAAAGCTCTCCGCCCCAGGGTCATGGACTGAATCCGTTTGGAAGAACCGGAAACATAATTGATACTGACCGCGGTTCCTTCCGTGACCTTATTGCCATGACGGATGATGACCATCGGTACTCCTAAGGCCTCTGCTGTAACCAGGGCGAGAGGTATTCCCTTCGTCTCGATGGTAACCACCACATCCGGCTTTTTCTCCCGAAAAACGCCGGCAAAGATCAAGGCCAACGGACGTAAAATAGCAGGGTCGTAAAGAAGATCCGTCATGTAAAGGAACCCACCGGCTAGGACCCTGTCCTGGCTGCTTAAACGCTCCGCTAAACTTATGAGAAATTCGCCGGCATCCTCTGCTGAAATCTCCGGAATATAACGAACTCCCCCGGCAGCACCGGACACAGTCTCCAAACGCCCCCGACCTGTACAACGCATGCTTTCCTTAACGGCCAGCAAATCTTCACTGATGGTGGATTTAGCCGCCCCAAAGCGTTCAGCCAGCGTGGTCAGAGGAATCAACATATTGGGTTTTGACATAAGTACTTGCATCACAGCAACCATTCGCTCAGCGCGTTTCATCTTTTCCACGGACTAACCCTCTATTCTTTCTCAGAATTGGCTTCACTGCCCTCCTTAGGGTCTCCCTGTTCCCTGGAAAGGCGCAGGGCTTCAAACATGACATTTTCAGCCGTCACGATATGAGCCATAGCTAAGGATTGGGCCTCTTCCACGTCATGACGGGCCAGGGCCTCCACAATGCCGCGGTGTTCATCAATGGCATTCTTAAGCCGCCCCGGAACGGACAGGGAAGTGGCGCGGAACCGTTGAATCTGCTCCCGTAAATTGGCCAGGATCTGAATCAACCGTTCGTTGCGGCTGGCCTTGTAGACCAACGCGTGGAAATCCGTATCTGAGTCCACCATCTGATCCAAGCTCATCTCTTGCCCTTCATAATAAAGAAGGAACCGTTCCATCTCTTCAATCTCCTGAACCGTAGCCCGTTCTGCCGCCAGTCCGGCGGCCAAGCCTTCCAGAGCGGAACGGATTTCAAAAACATCCGCCACATCCTTATGGGACACTCCTGCCACATAAGCTCCTTTACGAGGAATCATGACGACAAAGTTTTCCAGCTCCAGCTTACGGATAGCCTCTCTTACCGGGGTGCGGCTTACACCCATTTCTTCAGCCAATTGGATCTCCATTAAGCGTTCACCGGGTTCAAGGACGCCATTGATAATGGCTTCACGCAAGGACTCAAACACAATCTCTCTTAAGGGTTTATAACTATCGAGTTTAACCGGTACCAGTTTTCTACCCATAAATATTTCCCCTTTCCATAGTATGCGTTACCCAGACATGATAGTTTCTTTCTCGCCATATCGCTGCAATTTTTTCCGCTTGTTCCTCAGTCTGAACGATTCCAAACACTGAGGAGCCGCTGCCGGACATCAAAGCTCCCAGACAGCCGTTTTGCTTCATCAATTCCGCTTTGATCCAGGCAATTTCCGGCAGAAGCTTCATGGAAGCCGGCTCTAAATCATTATAAAGAAGGGGGATAAGGCTTTCTGCTCTCCTGGATGCCAAAGCCCTTTGCCACCCGGCATAATCCAGATGAGAGAATTCTCCTTGCTGATCAAAGGTACGGTAGGCTTCAGCAGTATCTACCCCTTGGTCGGGCTTGATGAGAACAAGATTGAGTTTCGGGGCAGGAGGCAAATCTTTTAATTCTTCACCCACACCGGTTGCCCATTGGGTCCCGCCTTTCAGGCAAAAGGCCACATCAGCACCCAGCCGGGCGGCAATGCTCTTCAGTTGTTCCTGAGTATAGGGCTCTTCAAAAAGCTTATTCAGAGCCTGCAAGGTTGCCGCCGCGTCGGCGCTTCCTCCACCCAATCCCGCTTGCACAGGAATATTCTTCTCGATGTCAATCTGAACACCCCGGCTGCTCCCCAGTCCGCTTAAAAAAGCTTCCGCCGCCCGGTAAGCCAGATTTTCCGGACCGCTCCACTCTCCGCAGGAGCACTGAATTCCCCTCTCCGCCAAAGTCACCCGTATCCGATCATAGATGCCTATGGATTGCATGACGCTTTCCAATTCATGATACCCATCGGGACGACGGCCGGTTATAGCCAGAGCAAGATTTATTTTGGCGTAGGCGAACATTTCGACCTGATTCTTAATCATTACCCTGTCCCTTCCGAACGTTCGAATCGTATTTCTATACATTATACCCTAAAACAGCTCTGTTCTTCTAGTATCTGCATTATTTAATATTTGATAATTTATTAAGCATGATTTATAAAATATCTTTAAATTACCTTTGACCCTGGGAATCGTTCAGAAAAAAGAAAAGCTATCGTTGCCAGGCACGCTCTCCTTCCGCTCCACACTTGGTTTAGCAGTAAGGAGAGCAATTTCATGGCGATAGCTTTGTCACTAGATGGCCCCCAGATTGACTACTTCAAGAAACCCTTCTTCTTCTTTAGCCAATGGACCGCTTTCAAGGCGGAGGGCGATTTCTTCCTCAATGGGCTCCAGATGTTCATAGAACATCACAAAAATCTCTCCCGGTTTGCAGGTGTCCAAGCCGTGGCAGAAGGCTTCCCGTTCCGGCAGAACCACAGAAATTCTCCGGGGATCCATACCCGAGGCAATCGCTTCCTCCATGATCATCCCCGCAATTTCACCGGGCCGCCTTCCTCTCAGATCTCCATCCTCGCGAATAATCAGGCGATGAAAGCCCCGGGCCGCTACCCGGGCCACTTCCCGGATGGTTTCATCCGGCCGGTCCCCCGGCACGGTCACACATCCCACCACTGCAGGGGCTTTAAACTTCCTCAGGGTCTGGGCAATGGCTTTAATCCCCGCCGCATTATGTCCATAGTCGATGAAGACCTGAACGCCCCCAATCGTATAAGGGTTCAACCGCCCGCGATTGCATTCCGGATCGGAAGTAAATTCCGATAAAGAGGTGCGGATTCCCTCAGCCTTAAGCCCCAGGGACCAGCCCACGGCGATGGCTGCCAAGGCATTCTGTAAATTATGGAGGGCCTTTCCGTTCCAGGTCGCCGGCAGGTCTTTGACTCCGCAGATTTTATGGGATTGATCCCCCTGACAGAGGAGAACATTCCCCCGGCGCACGAAGACGGCGATCCCCCCCACCGCTAAATGCTTGCGTAGGGTAAGGTTATCTTTTTCGGTACTGAAGAAAATGACTTTGCCTTTGGTTTTCCGGGCAAAGGAAGCAACCAATGGATCATCGGCGTTGAGGACTACATAGCTGTGGGGACGAACGACCTCGGCGATCAGGCTTTTGACATGGGCAATATCTTCCAGGTTTTCCATGCCATATTGACCGAGATGGTCGTTGGCTACATTGGTTACCACGGCGACATCGGCGTAATCATAGGCCAGACCGGCCCTCAAGATCCCACCCCGCGCCGTTTCCAGCACGGCCACCTGAACATCAGGGTGGCGCAGCACGATCTGAGCACTTTCCGGACCGGTGGTATCTCCTTTAAGCAGCAGCTTACCCCCCACATAAATACCATCTGTGGTGGTCATACCCACCGCCAGCTCCCGATCCGTCAGCATTTTGCCGATCATCCGCGTGGTTGTGGTCTTACCATTGGTTCCGGTCACCGAAATAACGGGAATTCTTCCATTTCCTTTGGGCATGACATGGTCAACGATGATTTTTCCCACATCCAAAGACCGGCCCACAGTCGGGTATTGGTGCATTCTCAAGCCCGGTGCCGCGTTGACCTCAATGATCGCTCCCCGCTGCTCCTGGTGGGGCCGCTCAATATCCTCCAGGACCATATCGACCCCCGCGATATCCAACCCCACGATTCGTGCCGCATACTCAGCTAAAGCGGCATTATCAGGGTGAATCCGCTCCGTAACATCCACGGAAATTCCCCCGGTGCTTAAGTTGGCGCTGTCCCGCAGATAAACGACCTCCCCATCGGCGGGTACCGTCTCCAGGGCGATCTTTTTTTGGGTCAGGGTCATCAGCACAACAGGATCAATTTTTATCTTGGTTAAAGCTTTCTCATGGTCCTCTCCCCGCTGAGGATCGCTGTTGGCCAGCTGAACAAGCTCTCCCACCGTGGAAACGCCATCCCCGATGACATGCGCCGGAATGCGCTCAGCAGCAGCAGCCATTTTTCCGTCAACCACAAGCAGCCGGTAGTTCTTTCCTTCAATATACTCTTCGACTACAACCTGCTCCTCATATGTCTGAGCTACTCGAAAAGCCGCCCGGACTTCAGCCTCAGTCCTGAGCTTAAGGGTCACTCCCTTGCCTTGGTTACCGTTATAGGGCTTGACCACAACAAGTTGAGCCAGCTGCCGAAATCCCTCCACCGCCTCGTCTTCATTCCGGGTAACCACCCCGTCGGGAACGGGGATGCCCCCCTCATAAAGCAGTTTTTTGGTCAGCCCTTTATCACAGGCGATATCCACACCGATACAGCTGGTCTGGTCACTCATGGCGGCCTGCACCCTCTTCTGGTTGCGTCCATAGCCTAACTGGAGGAGGCTGCTGTCATTTAAGCGTATGACCGGTATACCCCGACCCTCGGCCGCTTCGATAATGGCCCGGGTGGAAGCGCCCAGTTCAAACCTTTGAATGACTTCCCTGATGCGCTCAATTCTGCTTGTGACACTGGGTTTTTGGCCCGCCAGCAACTCCTGTACCAGCGCATAGCCCTGCTTGAAGCCTTCGAGTCCTCCTTCAAGGGAGTCGTAGTTGAAAATGATCTCATAATGGCCTGGATGCTCAGGCAGACATAGGGTTTTCCCATAAGGTATGTTCTGTCCTGCACGAGTCAGCAGTTCGATGGTTACGTGCTCAATAATATGTCCGACTAAGGTTCCTTCATTCAACCGTTCTACAAATCCTCCCGGTTTGCCCCGGGAGCAAAAATGCTCGTAAAGACTGGGCAAACATTGAACCAAACGGGTATTAAAATCGCCAAAGGTATCGCTGGTTCGTTCTGTCCATTCCTGGAGATCCACGACGGCCCGGATGACTGGTCGGTAGCTGTAGGCATTAGCTCCCGGGATCGCCTGGATTTTCAGTATCTCCATTGTGATATTTGTCCTCCTTCAACCCATGGGAAAAGTACACCTCTAGTATTTTTACCTTTTTCCGGCACAATATTCTTTTTTTCCGTTTTTCCAGGTGCCTAAGGAAATACAATCACCCACCGGAGGAAGCCTCGTTTAAGCTTGCGGCTCTCCTCTTAAGATCAAAACGATAACCGTCGGATAAGATATGCATGAGCACAGGGGTGAGAACCAGGGCCTGGCCCGGCGAAATTTCCGAAACATTGCTGGCCATGGTGGGGGAAGCGTCCACCACCGTAACGGTCTGGTTGCCCACCACTGTAAAATGGCCGTCTGAGTAAACAAGAATGGAAGTATCTTCATCAATACCTACTCCCAGCACATAAGGATTCTGGGCGATAGCCGAGAGCAGGCGGCCGATGCGGCCCCTTTGGGCAAAATGTTGGTCCACGACAACAGAATGAAGCAGACCCAGGCCGGGAGCCATGGTCAGGGTATCTTTTTTGGGCGTACCCGCCTCCCCGCCCACGATCATAGTATCGGACATGGCTGACGCCCCGGCACTGGTTCCCGCAATGATCACCCCCCTTTGATAGAGGTTATGCAGGGTTCTCCCCAAACGGGTTCCTCCCAAAATTCCCGTGATACGCAGCTGGTCTCCTCCCGTGAAGAAAATCCCGGTAGCCTTCTGCAACTCCTGGGATATAGATTCCTGATTGGCTGAAACCCTTTCGGCTATATCCAGAACCTGTACCTCAGCTGCCCCTAAGTTTTCAAAAAGCTCCTTGTATTCCGAACCGACCTGCTCCGGCATCTCCGTGGCGGCGGTCAGAACCACCACGCGGCTTTCCCTTCCTCCCGCTTCCTGGATAAACCGCTTCAGTATTTTGCACTCTCCCTTTTTGTCTTCAGCTCCGCCAATAATGAGGAGCTTGCCTTCCACATAATGATTCATGTCATTCCTCCCTTTGATCACTGAAAGAAGTCTCGTTCAATGCCTCCCTTATTTTCCGCTTTAACCCCCCCGGATTATTCAGAATCTAAAAGGATCAAGAAAGCATACACTGATTAAGAAATAGGGAAGGAGGTAACCTGATGAATCCGCTACCCCAACGCAGAATTATCATTCGCCGTTCTTCACGGCAAATAGAACTTTATGATGGCAATCAACTCTTAGGCTGTTATCCCTGTGCCGTAGGCAAAAGCTCAACCCCCACTCCTTTAGGGAATTATGCGGTAGCTACCAAGGTCATGAATCCCGGCGGGGCCTTTGGTACCCGCTGGCTCGGCCTGTCCCTCCCCGACTATGGGATTCATGGGACAAATAAGCCCGCCAGCATCGGTACTCAGGCCTCCTTAGGCTGTATTCGTATGCATAATCATCATGTGGAGGCTCTCTACGATCAGGTTGGTGCAGGGACGCCGGTAATTATCACGGAGTAGGCTGCTAAAAATGCATGAGCGCCTGCGTTCATCTGCGCAGGCGCTCATCATCATCAATAAGGGCTTCTCGGATATCCCTTGCGGAGCTGACCCCGGGTTTCGATTCCCCCCAGACCATCGGTCCCAGTGACCGTATGCTGAATGATTTCCTTCAGGGATACCATCTGATCGATGGGGGTAAAGGCGATTCTCTCCACGATAAAGACCGGATCAAACGCATGGATCAACGTCCTTTTGGGAGAGGAGGCAAAATTGGCCCCTGCTCTGATGATGGCTTCATAATTGGATTGGCAGGCCCCGGCGAAGATCACCAGGGCATCCCGATTGGGTTGGAAACGGCGAGCCTCAAGGACGGATTGCACGAAAAAGCGTGAACTCCGATAGCTGTCAAGGCTCTTGAAATCCTTTTTTCCCTTGAGAAACCCGTCATGCCCCGTGAGAACCACGATGTCTGTGGGGTTTTCCTGAAGAACCTGCCGTATCTTCTTCGGCTGCTCCCCTTCAGATATACAGATTCCCTTAGCATCCAGCCCCAGCTGCTGATATGTCTTGATGCATTGGCTCAGATATTCCTCATCCCCATCCAGATGCAGCACCCGCCCCGGGATTTCATAGAATTCATCCTGTACCTCCGGAACATACTTACGCTGATTGACCACAATTTTCAGCTTGTTATAAATATCCTGGTAATCTTCCCGCTGATAATGGGCAACCTCTGATGGCTCTTTTTCCACCAGATCCTGAAGAGGTGCATCGGCTATAAGCCTGAGATTAATGCCCTTTAAGATTGCAATCCGCTCTCCTTTAACCGACATAATCTGCTCAATACGAAAAAATAAATCTTGTTTATGGGATTTTCTAGCCACAATATCGCCAACTTTTAACATGTGTACCCTCCTTCCGACCCCTTCTCTATATCCTATGACCGATGAGAAAAAACGGCATATAAATAATAAAAGAAAACTCTGCCCGGAAAGCAAGAGCTCTTATTCTTGATCACTGAAATTCAAAATAAGCTTCCCTGAGGAGAGATAGCATGTATGATGTGGTCATTCCTGCCCAAAATGAAGAAAAAAGCATTCTGGCCGTCTTAGCCACGGTCTTGAAATTGCCCATAAAAAGGGTCATTCTGGTCCTCAATGGCTGTACTGATCGGACCCTTGATTTGACCCGCACTATCCTGGATCAGCGCATCCATACCATTTATTTTGCCGAACCCCTGGGCATTGATGTTCCCCGGGCTATCGGGGCCCTTTATGCCCGTTCTCTCCATACTCATGGCGTGCTCTTTGTGGACGGCGATACTTCGGGGGATATTTATGATGGCTTAGCCAAACTCCTGGCTGCCTTAACCGATGGTACGGATATAGCCCTGACCAACTGCTATCCTTACATCACTCACCGCGCTAAGCTGGCTAATCTCGTCCTCCGCTTCCGGGGAAGTTTGAATAAAGAATTAGGCTATTTTCAGCTATTAGGCAATGCCACTCCCACCCACGGTCCCCATGCCCTGTCTGCTAAAGCGCTGGGAGTTCTTATGCCTGAAGCCATTGCCATTCCCCCCCTGACCCTGGTCCTGGCCAAGCGCTTCGACCTTAAGGTCAAAGTGGCCACCTCCATACGCCATCAGGACCTTAAATCCCCCCGCAAACACCGCCGCCATGCCCGTCTCATCGCTGAAACCATCATTGGTGACTGCGTGATGGGGCTGACCCTGGCCCGCAACGAGGAGGTCTCACGTTCTCTGGGAAAACACAAAATGCTGGGTTATCATCCCGAACGACGCTTTGATATTCTCCAGCTTTGGACGGAATCTTTAATCACCACCCACTCTTATTGCGAAAACCATTTGATCATTCCCAGGGATACACCTTGGTTGGGCGGATATTCTTGAGGCAAGTCCCTTGGTGTTGGGTTTTTAACCTGATATACTATAAGTGATACAGAAAATCCGGTGCCGCCCAAAGACACTGCCTTTTCAAAAGCCCGTCATTACCATGGCAGGCTTTGATTAATTGTGAGAGGATGAAGCACTTGTCACCTAACCGCTTTTCCATCATTGACAGTTTGCGTACCCTGGCTCTTGCTTTAATGATTACCTATCATCTCGTCTATGATTTAGATCAATGGACCAATTTAGCTGTTGATGTGGATGCCCTTTTCTGGTTTATCCTCGGCAAAACGGCTGCTCTGCTTTTTATCTTTCTTTCCGGCCTAAGCAGCGGTTTCAGCAAACATCCCCTTAAAAACGGATTGCGGGTCATATTTTTTGGCATGATTATTACCCTGGTGACTTATGTGGCCTTTCCTGAGCAATATGTCCGCTTTGGGATTCTTCACTTTTTAGGGGTTATGATGGTTCTCTATCCCCTGATTCAAAAACTTCCCAATGGTGTGCTCATTCTAGGCTCAGTTTTGATCATCGCCAGCGGCTTGATTATCAAAGACCAAGCGGTGAACACTCCCCTGCTTCTCCCTCTGGGGTTTATGTATCCCGGCTTTGCCACCATGGACTTTTACCCTCTGTTTCCTTATAGTGGCGTCACCTTGCTGGGGGTTCTTTGTTATCGTTATGTCTTTGCGAACCGAAAAGAGAGCAAAACCTCGGTCTCTTCAGCGAAAAGAGACGAGCAAAAGCAAAAAGCGGCCTACCCCATAGTCACATGGGTCAGCCGCCATTCCTTATGGATTTACTTAATACATCAACCCATTTTACTTGGGCTTATTTTTGCTTTGAAAGCCGTCGCCGTTATATCTTGAATTTCTGAAGTGCCTGCTCCATATCTTCGGTCATTTTGGCCAGCAATTGGCTGGAAGAAGCGATCTCTTCCACAGAGGCGGATTGCTCCTCCGTTGAAGCCGACACATTGAGGGTCTGTTCGGCAATGGATTTGCTGATCTGGTTGACTTGATGGATGGAGGCAACAATCCGTTCATTGCCCTGAGAAATTTCTTCAATCTCATGAGAGATTCCCCGAACCTGCTCGGTGACCTCTTGAATAAGTCCGGCAATCTCTTCGAAAGCGCTGCCTGCATCATGGACTACCTTGGACCCTATCTCAACCTCTTGTGTCCCGTTCTTCATCGAGTCTACGGCCTTATGAGTATCCTCCTGAATTTCCCCAATAAGATCGGCGATTTGTTTGGCGGCAATCTGAGATTGTTCAGCCAGTTTGCGGACCTCTTCGGCCACCACTGCAAATCCTCTTCCTTGTTCGCCGGCCCGGGCTGCTTCGATGGCGGCATTGAGAGCCAAAAGATTGGTTTGATCGGCGATCCCAGCAATGGCTTCAACGATCTGTCCGATCTCCTGGGAACGGACTCCCAGGTGCTCCACTAAGGAAGCACTATGGTTGACCGCCTTTTGGATACTCTCCATTTGCTTGACGGTGGTATGGATGGATTGTTGGCCTTTGTCAGTGGCTTTGGCTGTTTCTTCAGCTGAACGAACCACATATTCCGTATTGTTCAGCACTTGACCCATTCCTGCCGCCATTTCTTCCACCACAGCCGCCACGTCATTCACTGCGGTCATCTGCTTTTCCGTCCCCTGAGCCACCTCGGTGATCGCAGAGGCTACTTCATTGGCCGCCTGGGCTGATTGTTCGGCTCCTGCGGACAATTGTTGGGAAGAGGAGGCGATATGTTCCGAAGCCAGGGAAACCTGTTTGACCAGTTGGGTAAGATTCTCTGTCATGTGGTTAAAATCCTGAGCCAGCTGACCCAGCTCATCACTGGAATCCACTTGGATTTTCTCAATCCTCAGATTGCCTTGGGCCACTTCATTGGCACCCTGGGCAACCTGTTTGACCTGCCTGGTAATATTCTGGCTGATCTTAAAGCCGACGGCACTTACTATGATTAAACCAAGAATCATGGCGACAGATATACGGATAATATCCTGCAACATCTGCTCTCTATAGATCATCTCTTGTTCAACGACCTTTACCTCAATATCGTCCACCCAGTTCCCGGTTCCTATAACCCAGCCATAGGGGGCAAAGAGCTGGGTATATCCTCTCTTGGGGGTGGGCTCCGTTTCATTGGGTTTAGCAAATTCATAGTCTGAGTAGCCTCCGCCATTAAGCGCATTTTTTATAAAGCCATCCCGTACATAGGCATAGCCATTAGGGTCCACTGCATCAAGCCGGCTTTTCCCTTCGGTATCCCGCCCCAGGAGAACCACATTAATTCCTTCAGTGGTATCAACCCAGAAATAGTTCTCCCCGTCAAAGCGAAGCTCCCGAACCAGGTCGGCAGCCTTGGTCTTAGCCTCCTCCTCTGAGAGCAGACCTGCCTGCTGCTCTTTACATACCTTGTCAATGACGCTGATGGCAATCTCTACATCCGTCTTAATTCCCCGATCATATTCGGCAAAGAGGGTTTCCCGGTAGGTCTGGACATTGTTTTTCAAAATGTCTATTTGCCGGTAGATATTATACCCTCCCACAATAATGCTCATCAGCATGGATGTAAAAAGAAATGCCAAAATTAGACGCGCTCTGATACTTTTCAATGTTCTTGCTCCTCCCTTATCTTTATGACTTTTTTCTAAAAAATATATTTAGCTATGTAAAATCAGGCAGCGGTCAGACCCCTAAGCCATTATTAATTAATTCACCACATAATGCAATATAATTTTATTAATTTTGTCTATTTCGAAAACTTTTTATTTTCTAAATAGTATAAAGGTCACAGCTAAGCTGTGACCTTTATACTATTCTCTAGGACTTTAGAACTACTTTCTTTTATACTTTGAATTTTGCCAGAATCTTTTCCAATTCCATGGCCATATTCTCCAATACCTGACAGGAAGACGCGATTTCTTCGACAGAAGCGGACTGCTCTTCAGTGGAAGCCGAGACACCGTAGGTCTGATCCGTAATCTCCCGGCTGATCTGATCCACTTCTTCCACCGCCCGAATGATCCGCTCATTCCCCTGGGATATTTGCTCAATCTCAGCGGATATATCCCGAACTTGCCCGGTCACTTCTTGAATAAGCTCGGCTATCTCTGCAAAGGCACTTCCGGCTTCGACGACCACTTTTGCTCCTTTTTCTACCTCAAGGGTTCCATCCTGCATAGCCTCCACGGCTTTCACCGTATCCCCTTGGATTTCCAAGATGAGGGTGGAGATCTGCTTGGCTGCCCCTTGGGATTGTTCCGCTAACTTCCTTACCTCTTCGGCAACCACGGCGAAACCTCGTCCTTGTTCACCTGCCCGGGCTGCTTCAATAGCTGCGTTCAGGGCCAGAAGATTGGTCTGGGCCGCGATGCCGGAGATGGTCTCGATGATTTGGCCGATCTCCTGGGAGCGAAGGCCCAGCTGTTCTACCAATTCTGCGCTATGGTTAACCACCTTTTGGATATGATTCATCTGTTCAATGGTGGTCTGTACAGAACCCTGACCTTTGGCAGCGGCTTGAGATGTCCCTTCAGCCGAGCGAACCACATAGCCTGTATTGGTTAAAACCTGCTCCATCCCTGCCGCCATTTCTTTCACGACTTCGGAAACTTCACTGACAGAGCTTATTTGTCTTTCCGTACCCTGGGCAACGTCGGTGACTGCCGCAGCAACCTCCATAGCCGCTTGAGCAGACTCTTCCGCTCCGGAGGAGAGCTCCTGAGCAGTCAGAGATACTTGTTCGGAGGCGTAGGCCACCTTTTTGACCACTTCCGCCAGGTTATCGGTCATTTGATTAAAATCACCGGCCAATTGGCCCAGCTCGTCCTGGGTATCCACCACAATCTTGTCAATGGTCAGATTACCCTGAGCGACTTCCCTGGCTCCTTGGGCGATGCGCTGAACCCTTTGGGCAATGCGCCGACTGATGACAAAAGCCAGAACGGCCACCACCCCAAGGCCGATCACCATGGCGGCGACTACTTTAATAATATCGTTCAGCATGTGTTGGTTATAATACATTTCTTTTTCACTGACTTTGGTCTCGATATCATCAACCCAGTTCCCTGTGCCCACGATCCAGGCATAAGGCTTAAAAAGCTGTGTATAGCTCCGCTTGGGCTTAGGCTCTGATTCATTGGGTTTGGCGAATTCATAATCTGTATACCCGCCACCCTCCTGCATACCGTTTTTAATCAGTTCTCTTATGTAAAGAAAGCCACTGGGATCTACCGCATCAATCCGGCTTTTTCCCTCTGAGTCTTTACCCAGATAAACCACATTGATCCCTTCAACGGTATCCACCCAGATATAATTGCCCTGATCATAGAGAATAGTGCGCACCAAAGCCGCCGCTTTTTCCTTGGCTTCCGCCTCAGTCAATAATCCTTCCTGCTGCTCTTGATAGACTCCCTGAATAATGCTTATTGCGATCTCTACATTCATTTTAAGGCCTCGATCGTATTCCTCATACAAAGTCTTGCGATATTCATCCACATTGTTTTGCGTCAACACTGTTTGGTTATAGATATTAAACCCACCGACAATGCCCGCCATCATGATGGATGTGAGAAGGAATACCAAAATCAACCGAGTTCTAATGCTTTTCAACCGCCGTCCCCCCCTCTTCACGTTCACACAATTGACAAAGTTTCCATTTTCGAGTAATCTCTTTACTTTTGATGCATTGAAAAGATGTTGCGGGTGGTGTAATATTTGGAGTAGATTATTAATTCCAAATTTTGTCCCCCGGAAAAATATACCACTCAACAAAATAGGACAAACAATTTAAAATTAAAATAGGTCTATTTTACTTTGTATTATTACCAAAAAACGCACTTTTGGCAAGAATATTCTTTGAAGTTATTTGAACAGAAAATTTCTTTAATAAAAATGCATTTTTTAATTGAAAGAATTGTCCAAATTGTTATACAATTGTACTGACATGCTTAGACTGGATTTATCTCTGTGAGGAAGGAGGCAATACGGAATCCCAGGGACTAAATCCAATAGATAAGGTGGAAAAAACATTTAGAGAAGGGAAAGGGATAGAAATGGAGAACCGTTTTAAACAGTCTTTGTTGGACCCTAATACCCTCTCCGTCACTTGGGAGCTGGTCCCTGGGAGAGGAGCACGTGAGAAAGCTCAGGAAAGCGCATTGCTTGCTGCAGAGCAGGCGGCTAAGGGCGGCAAGGTTCATGCCCTGACCATCACCGATAACCCCGGCGGCAACCCTGCTATTCTCGCCGATTATCTTGGTCAGGAGATTCTTAAGCTGGGGATAGAGCCCCTTGTCCATTTCACCTGTAAGGATAAAAACCGCAACCAAATGGAAAGCCAGCTTTATGCCCTTGATCGGGCCGAAGTCCGCAGCCTTTTGGTCATGACCGGGGATTATACGGTCTCCGGCTTTAAAGGCCGGCCTAAACCGGTTTTTGACCTCGATCCCACCCATGCCTTAGAACTTATCGCCCAGATGAATGAGGGACTTGGCATCCCCGGCCCTAAGGGCATGTCTTATCATCAGCCCAGCGATTTCTTTGCCGGTGCCGCCGTTTCTCCTTTTAAAGGCACCGAAGCCGAGCAAATGGTCCAATATTATAAACTGAAGAAAAAGGTGGCCAGCGGAGCTCAGTTTATTGTCACTCAGCTTGGCTATGATGCCCGAAAAATCCATGAAGTCCTCCAGTTCATGAAGCTTAATGATCTCAATGTTCCTCTTGTGGGCAATATCTATATTCTCCCCTTCGGTGCAGCCAGAATTATGAACCAGAATCAGCTGCCGGGCTGTGTGGTCACGGATAAGCTCCTGGCTGAAATTGATAAGGAAAGAACCGCTGAAGATAAAGGGGTAAGCGCCCGCTTGCTGAGAGCCGCCAAGATGTATGCTCTCATGAAAGGCATGGGCTTTGCCGGTGTTCATATCGGCGGGCATAATATCAAGTATGAGCAAGTGGAGTATGTGATCGAAAAGGGCGAGGAGCTCAGCAAAGACTGGATGGCTCTGGTACCTGAGTTTGATTATCCTATGCCCAATGGATTCTATTATTATGAAAAGGATCCCAAAACCGGCCTGAATAGCACTACACCCGTCAATCGGAAGAACCTGCCCCTGGATGCCCCTGTAGGAGTAGCTTACAGCGGTATGCGCTTGATGCACAGCATGCTCTTCACTCCCGGCAAAAACTTCTTCCCTGTCATGCGCAAGATTTATAAAGGGCGCAAGGATCACCGCAAGCACGGTTTGGAGCATCTGGCTAAAGTCATCACCAACGACTGTAAAGACTGCGGTGACTGCGCCATGTTTGAACTGGCTTATCTCTGTCCCATGTCCCAATGTCCCAAGAACCAAAGAAACGGTGCCTGTGGCGGCAGCTATCAGGGCTGGTGTGAGGTTTATCCCAACCAGAAGCAATGTATTTATGTCAGAGCGTATGCCCGTCTGAAAAAATACGATGAAGAAGGGGATCTGGATTCCCATCACATCCCTCCCGCCGACTGGGATTTGTACCAAACTTCCTCATGGTCTAATTTCTTCTTAGGGCGGGATCACTCCGGAAAGATTTTAGGCATCCCTACACCTGAAGAGGAAGCAGCCAAAGTTAAAGGTGCCGAATCGGCTAAGTAAGCAGGAGGCATCTAAACACAAAATAGAACTTAGTAATAAAGCAGCAAATCCTTAGCGGTTTGCTGCTTTTTCATTATATTTTTCGGCTATTCTTTATTACTTCCAAAAAACAAGTAAAGTCGAGGGACGTACTGCATGTTCGCGCAAATACGTCCCTGGAATTTAATGCTTAACTATTTGATAAGCTTATCAACCTTTTCTTTCTAAGCTGCCAGGCGATTATCAAAATGCTTGATATCCGTCCAGACATGGCCAAGATCACGCTTAATATCTTTTACGTCTTTCTTAAGATGGCCTACATCATACTGCAGAATACTCAGATCACTTTCCATTCTTTCCTGGCTATCCTTGATTGCCTGCACTTCAGAAGTTAAGCCTTGCAACTGGGTTAGAATTTGTCTTAATAATTCTTCTTCCATAGCCGCACTCTCCTTTGTCTCTATTCTATCATAGTGAGCACAGAGATGAATAGACGGAATTCTTGCTCCCCTGACTATTCTTTGTTATCCCCAAAACAAGTAAGGCCAACACTAATGAATAACAAGGTCATTAATAAACCCAGGATATTTCCTGTTCCCTCAATGAAGGTAAATACCGTGCCAATGCCGGAGATAACTCCCAGCATTAAACAAAGAGCTGCAAAGTACTTTCCGGCATTGGTCCCTGAGGCATATTTTAATTGAGGATTTATGTTGCCGCCGAGATAATGTCCCGGGTCGTATTGATACCGCTGCCATTCTTCCAAGTCATTCAGATATGCGGAGGGATGCCGTTGTTGTGACTGTTAAGCTATCACTTCATAGACTCCCCATGTCATGGCTGTTCTTCTTTTGCCACTTATTGAGTTCTGGTACTTCAGTCTAAATTTTTCATAACAGCTTCCGTCACTGCTTGAAACTCCTCTATGCTTAAGGTTTCCGCTCTTCTCTGTTCATCCACACCGGCTGCGGCCAGAATCTCCCCGATCTGCTGTTTAGGGAGGCCAAGTCCTCCGGCCAAGGAATTCCCTAAGGTTTTGCGCCTTTGACTAAAGGCGGCCTTAACCACCCGGAAGAAGTCCTTTTCCTTTACCCTGAATCCCGGATAAGAGCGCAGCTCAAAGCGCACCACGGCTGAAGTGACTTTAGGTGCCGGCCAAAAGGCCTGGGGGGTCACCTCAAAGAGTTTCTCCGCTTGGGCTGAGACTTGGGCTGCTATGGACAGAATCCCATAATCCTTGCCGCCGGGTTTGGCGACCAAACGATCCGCCACTTCCTTTTGGACCATGACCACCATACTAGCGAGGGAGTCCTTCTGCTCCAAAAAATGCATCAACAGGGGGCTGGTAATGTAGTAAGGGAGGTTTCCTACCAGCACTCCTTTTCCCGTGCCCCAGATATCCTTCAAATCCAGCTTTAGGGCATCCATATTGAGAATATCTACGGGCAGCCCTTGCAGCTCTCTCTGCAATAGATTCACTTTCCCCCGGTCCAGCTCTACCGCCCACACTTTTTGCGCTTTTTGGGCCAAGACCCGGGTCAGGACTCCCAATCCTGGTCCAATCTCGACGATGGGGATTTCCGGGTCTTTAATACTGGCGGCTGCAATAGCCTCGATGACCCGGTCATCCATCAAAAAATTCTGTCCTAAGGATTTGTGGGCTTTGGCACCGCCTTTAAGAATGCGCCGGGTATAATTCGCTGCGTTCTCCATGAATAGCCTCCCTAACCGCCTTATTGAATTCCTCATGGGTGATTCCAAACCGATTTAAGCGCCGCAAAAATTGCTTGGCATTAGCATCCCCAATCCCTAAGATCTTTCCCACTGCCAGGCGTCGTTCTGCCGAATGGCTCAATCCCGCCAGCCCGGCTTCCAGCAAATCCTTCATTGCGAATGAGGTCCCTTCAGTTGGGTATTCACTATTCTTTGGTTCGGAATAAAGTGTATCTGTCCTGATCTTTTGGAACGCCTTTTGAATGTCTTCAGGACTGGCATTTTCTACACCAATATCATCATCCTTGGCAGAGCGGGCATCCTTTTTAGACAAATAAACATGCTTGGCTTCCGGCACATGCCGCCGGATCCGTTCCCGGATTTGTTCCCCTACGGAATCCGGATCTGTCACTACGATTACGCCGCAGCGCTTGGCTGCCTCAGCAATGTAACCTAACTTTTCCTGGGTTAACCCGTAACCCTCCGTCCACAGTATATCCACATTTCCTAAAGCTCTGCGCACTGCATGAGCATCATTTTTACCTTCCACCACGATTAACTCTTCAATCATCTTTGCAAACAATTCCTCCCTTATCTTTTCTATCTTAACCTACCTGCACTGATTTCACAAATAAGCACGCCTATAAAAAAGTAAGGAGCAGAAGAGATTTCTCCTGCTCCTTACCGTACGCCCTATTTCAGAACGGCCTATTGGCTACTGGCTATTTCTTATTCTTATTGGTTCCGTAAGTCTTGACCAAGCTGTCCCAGATGGAGGGATCTTCCATCCCCAATCTCCAGATGGCTACGCCATGAAGCTTATGCTCCCGGGCATATTCCATCTTGGGCTGCAGGCTTTGCTTGTTTTCAAAGTATACTTCATGACGGACACCATTGGCTGTGTAAGTATACCAGGGAACTTTATGCTCTTCATCATAGCCAACTTCCACCCCATGTTTTTTGGCACGGGCCATACTTTGCTCATAGGAGAGATAGTCGGGCATGGTGGGCTTGTTGGAACCCCAGTCAAAGGAGTAGACAGGAAGCCCTAAGACGATTTTCTCCCTGGGGATTTTGGTTACCGCATAAGAGATTACTTTATTGACCCAGGCGTGGGAAGATATCGGTCCATGGGTGGTTCCCAGTCCATGCTCGTCATAGGTCATCAGCACGATTTGGTCGGCATTTTTACCGATGGAGGCATAATCATAAGCCCCGGACCAAAGGTCAGATGGGTAATCGATAAACTTAGCCGGAATGGATACGTTGAGCACCTTGTCTTTAGCCTTTAAGGCACCGTGAAGTTCACCTAAGAAGGCTGTGAAGTTGTTGCGGTCAGCGGGTGGTGTCTTTTCAATATCAATGGCCACACCATCCCATTTCTCATTCAAAACCAGTTGCACAATATTGTTGATAAACTTAGACCGGGTCTGAGGATTGGCGAACACACTGTGAGCCAGGTTGGCATCGAAGAGGCCGCCGCGCATATTATGAATTAAAGCGTAGGCTTTAGCTCCATTCTTTTGCGCTGCTTCTTTAATGCTGAGATCTTTTTTCCCTGTGGTGAGAATTTTTCCATTGGCATCAAAACTATACCAGAAGAAGGAAACCTCATCCATCATTTTGATGTTCTTCATCATCGATTCCTTGGAGCCGGGGATCTCTCCTTCAGGGTCCGTATAGAAACCCATGACCACCCGTTTCTCTTCCCCTAGAACATCCTGACGAGTCTCTGCCTCAGCTTTTGGAGGTTCGCCGCTTTCCGTGGCGATCTGATTCGGTGCTTGGGTGTTTTGCTGCTGCGCTGTATTACACCCAACCAAGCTAAAACTCAATACCAAAACAGCTATTAAATTTAAAGTCAGAAACCGCTTCATTCTGAGATCAACTCCTTCATCTTGATTCGGTCACTGACTTTATTGTCCCCTCTTCAATTGTCCTTATGTATAAGTATTGCCGGAATCCCAATCCACTATTTTACATTAAGAAGGGATCCCTTTAGAAATCAATAAAAATCGCTGAAGATTTCTTCAGTTTTAATTTTTCCCGGCAAGGAGTCAACTATCCAAAAAGTATCAATACCCGAGAAAATTTGTAAACTTAAGGCAAGCCGAAATAATTGGCTACACCTTTAGCCACAGCCTGAGCCAACTGATCCTGATACCAGGACTGCCGCAGCCTGGCCAATTCTTTGGGATTGCTGATATAGCCCAACTCGACAATGACCGCAGGCATAGGAGCATTTTTGATCAGATAAAAATCCCCCGGCTTGGCAATCCTGCGATTCATTCCCGGAACTTTGATAAGCTCCTGCTGAATCGTTTCTGCTAATCGCTTCCCCTCTTCGGAATCAAAATAATAAAAGGTTTCGGCACCGGTATTTCGTCCTGAGGGCGTTGCATTCAGATGTAAGCTGATCAGGGTATCGGCCTCGACTTCGTTAGCTAAGGAGATACGATGATTAAGATCGGCCTGCTTCTTGGGCTGCCTGCCTCGGACCCCTTCCGGAACATAATCAATATCCTCTTCCCGGGTCAGAATAACCTCAATACCGGCAGGCTCCAGCAGCTCCTTTACTCGCTTGGCCATTTGCAGATTAATTTCTTTTTCGTAAACGCCCTGCTTCGTGATCGCCCCCGGATCATATCCGCCATGACCTGCATCGACCACAACCTTAACTTTTGTTTCGAGAGGTCCCAGAACTGCCGCCGAACCTTGATAAAATACGGAAAGGACTAATCCAAACATTACGGTCAGGACGATTATGATCGCCATGCCCTGAGTCTGCCTGCCAGGAATTACTACGGGTCTTCGCAATCCGCTCCCCCCTTGATTTTCTTTGCCGCTGCCAGCCGGTTTCCTTTAGATAATATGATGCTGGATATAGAAAAATGAGGCCCTTCGACTTTATTTCGAAGAACCTCATGGTTTGATTGCTTATATCTTAATCTCGAAAGTTGTGTAGGTCACTTTCATTTTTGTTTTCCTTATTATTGAATGGTTTATGAACTGCCTGTCAGGCCTCGCTTATTTTACATAAACCACTACGGAGCGAACCCCCCAAGACCAGCAGGCGTCCTCCGTATTCATATATAAATCAACCCGGTTTCCTTTGATCGCACCCCCGGTGTCCAGTGCGACTGCCTCACCATATCCATCCACATAAACTTCTGTTCCTAAAGGAATCACTCGCGGATCTACGGCAATCACTCCGTAGCGAACGTTATGCCCTGTTGCTGTCCTTCCGCCGCCCGAATAAGCGGAAGCCCTCATCAAATAAGCGCGTTTAAATTCGATGGTTTTGCCACCACGGGAAATGGTGGTCTGTGCTCCTCGTGAAACCACTTGATTCACAGGAGCCCGTAAAACCTCCTGCTGCAAAACCTCTCGTGCGACTTCGACCCCATCTTCCATGGTGATCTTCATCGTCTGCTCATGTTGACCGTTTACCCCTTTTGTCACAACCTTATCCGGCAATCCTATTGGAAAATCTGCCGACTGAGCAACCGTCTGATAGGGAATCTCATTGGTCATGGTCTCGATTTTTTCCTCTACCCGAACCACTTGAATCTCGTCTTCGGCTTCTATCATGTGCTTCATTGGTAGAGATACCTTATCCTTCTCGTTTAAAGCAATATCAAGCTTATCCAAAGCTTCTTCCACTGTGCGCGGGGCTAAATAAGTATCAATTTCTTTCCCATCGACTTTGACCTTAACAGGAACTGCCCGCCGAACCTCAAGTTTAGCATCGGCTACCAGGACAGCCTCTCGATGGAGATTAACCTCATCCGTTACCTTGAGATCCAATCCCAAACGATTTGATAAATCAACCAGGGCTTCACCCACAGTGGGCGCAGGGGTCCGAGCCGGATACGCTTCCCCGTCCACTGTCAACTCCACAGGGAGGCTGCGCGTAATCTTAATCTCTAATCCTTTCGCGATACCCGTCTCGCGATTCGGTTCTACGATATCCTCGGGGTAAATACCAAGCCTTGAGTGTTCAAGAGCTGCACCGACGGTTGAGTAGAGGGTTGTGAGGCTCTGTGTTCCTCCATCAATCTCAACGGTGATCGTCTTGGCTTTTAACAAAAATACTGATGCTACGATGAATGCCACAGTCAGTAATGTAACGGAGATTTGGGCTTTACGGGAGCTACGAACTAGGGAAAAGACCGAAGTTCGTGTCTTCTCTAACATCTCATCCCTCCATAATTTAACTCTGACCTACCCCATTATTTTAACCAAATCTCCCGCATCTGTCAAAGCTTTTTGGTTATATTTTCCATTTTCTTATTTATTATCCAAAATGTGGATGACCACCGGCCTTCTTCCCCATTGAATGCAGCGCTGTAAACTGGGAAAAAAGACATCGATAATATTCCCTTTAATCGCCCCCCCTGTATCGGCAGCTATGGCATGTCCATAGCCTTCCACATAAACCTCTGTTCCTAAAGGGATCACCCGCGGATCCACCGCAATCAACCCTTCCCGGGGCCAGACGCCCGTCGCCGTCGGGTTGCCTGTATAGGTATAGGCCGTAGCTTCCACCTCGAAGGTCTTCAGGACAGTGTATTGGTTGAGATCCACATCACTCCGCTCCACAGGCCTGGTATTCTGGATCACCACCCTCTTCTTCGGGGCATTGAGGAAAAATTGATTCACGATCTGCTCATCGTTGAGCTCCCCTCCTATGGTCGTCGTGCGAATAACCTGGCGCTCTACCCCTACCTGGCCCTCCTCCTGAACCTGGCTCGTGCCGGGAAGCAACCGATCCGACTCTATATACTCCGTATTGATGGGAATTTCCACATCTTCGATGCGATAGGTCATGGCTATCTGGCCAATTTCCACCCCAACCCCCTCCGCGGCCCCTATCCCCTCCGCTAAAGGAACCGCTGTTCCTTCCGGATTCAGGAGAGTTTCCTCCCTCCCCAAAGCTTGGGTGCCGGGAACAGAAGCCGGGCTTTGACTGTTCCTTTCGAACACAGGCAGGGTTAGTTCCATTCTTTTGGGAAAGGCATCCGTCGGAGCATAAAGCAACGTGCTTCCTGCCAATACCAAGGTTCCACCCATGGTCAGACTACGGTTTTTCGCTAAGCGCCAATAATCCGTATAGGTAGCTATAGGTAATGAATACATACTATTCCCCCCTGCTAAACGTTATGTAAGCAGGGGAAAAAAAAGAACTTCTCTTGTCCTTCCCGACAGAAGCCAGGGAGCTTTTCACTCATTCACCCAAGGCTAAGCCAGTGTTCCAGCTTAAAAACATAAAGAAAGCACAAATCCAGGGGACATTTCCCCAGGATCTGTGCCATGATATCCGACCTATGCCGGTTTATACTGTGCTTTGAGCTTACAGCCCAAATAACCTATTCCCATTCTCAAAAGCCAGCCTTGCCGCCTCCTCAGCCTCCAGTCCCCGGATGGTCCCGAACCGCTCCACCACCTGCCGCACATAAGCCGGTTCGTTGCGCTTGCCGCGGTAAGGCTCCGGAGTAAGATAGGGAGAATCCGTCTCCACCAGGAAACGGTCCAGAGGGACTTTCTCAGCCACTTCCACCGTATGCCGGGCATTTTTAAAGGTAAGCGGTCCAGCAAAGGAGATATAAAATCCTAAGTTAAGGATGAGCTTAGCCATTTCCCAGGATCCCGAATAGCAGTGAAACACCCCGCCCTTTTTCGGAGTATGGGCCTTCACGATCTCTAAAAGATCCTGATGGGCATCCCGATTGTGGATAATGATGGGGAGTCCTGCTTGATCCGCCAGTTCAATCTGGCGGATAAACACCTCCTGCTGAATTTTGCGGGGAGAGAGATCCCGATAATAATCCAGTCCGATTTCTCCCCAGGCGATCACCTTATCTTCCCGAGCCAGCTGGGCCAAACGCTCCCAGGTTTCCTCGGTCGCTCCCTGGGCATCATGGGGATGAACCCCCACGGCGGCATAAATGGCATCATGGTGATGGGCCAAACGAACCGAGCGTTCTGAGGAAGGCAGGTCATAGCCTACATTAGTGACCCTGGTGATGTGAGCCCGGGCCATATTGTCCAGAACCCCCTGGAAATCCCCTTGATAGCGGGGATCATCCAGATGGGCATGTGTATCCCAGATCATTTGACTCGTGCTCCTGCCGGAAGTTCCTTATCCAGGACCAGGACTTCCAGAACTCCTTCATGAGAAGCCGCCAGGATCATCCCTTCCGAAGTGATTCCCCGCAATTTTGCCGGCTTTAAGTTGGCGACGATGATCACATGCTTGCCTACCAGCTCTTCCGGCGCATAATGCTGAGCAATTCCCGAGACGATGGTGCGGGGTTTGCCGGCCACCTCGATTTCCAGTTTTAAAAGCTTATCGGTTTTCTCTACTTTTTCCGCGTGGAGGACCTTAGCCACCCGCAGATCGATTTTGGCAAAATCATCGATGCTGATTTCTTCCTTAATCGGCTCAAATTCCACTTTATTATCTTCAACTTCCGGAGTTTCCTTGATTTCGTTCACAGATGCTTTCTCCTCTTCAACACTGAATTGTGCCAGATCAATACGGGGGAACAACGCCTCTCCCCGCTGCACTTGGATCCCTTCCCCCAGGACATCCCACTTTTTGGCAGCTTCCCAGGTGAGCAGCTCTGCACTGATGCCGCATTGCCGGAACATCTTCCCGGTAAGCTTAGGCATAAAGGGTGCGCAAAGGATACCCAGAATGCGGATAGCCTCAGCAAAGGTATGGAGTACCGTGTCCAGACGAGCCTGCTGCCCCTCTTGCTTGGCCAGGGTCCAGGGAGCGGTTTCATCCACATATTTATTCATGCGGGAGACCAGACGCCAAAGGTTTTCCAGAGCCCCTGCCGGATCATGAGCTTCCAGCCGCTCTTCCACCTTGGCAACGACCTCCTGCCCCAAAGCTCTAAGCTCTGCTTCAAGCTCTGTGGGTTCGGCGGCCTTAGGTATCACACCGCCCCGATATTTGACGATCATCGCCAGACTGCGGGACACGAAGTTCCCCAAGTCATTGGCCAAGTCACTGTTTAACCGTTCCACCAAGGAGTCTTCTGAATAAGCCCCATCGGTTCCCACCTGCATTTCCCTAAGCAGGAAGTAACGAATAGCATCGGAGCCATAACGCCGGATCAACTCAAAGGAATCCTGAACATTGCCCCGGGACTTGGAAATTTTGCCCCCTTCTTTGCTGAGGTACCAGCCATGGCCGTAGACCACTTTGGGCAGGGGAACATCCAAGGCCATTAAAATAATCGGCCAAATCACGGCATGGAAGCGGACAATATCCTTGCCCATCAGGTGAACTTCCGCCGGCCAATAGCGTCGATACAACTCCCCGTCGGGATAGCCCAAAGCGGAAATATAGTTAATCAGGGCATCCAGCCAGACATAGACCACATGCTTAGGATTAAAAGGAACCTGAATTCCCCATTGGAAAGTGGTGCGGGAAACACAAAGATCCTCCAAGCCCCCCTCAATAAATTTAACCATCTCATTGCGGCGGGAAGCAGGCTGAATAAAGTCCGGATGATCCTTGATATAGCGTAAAAGTGCATCCTGATATTTAGAAAGCCTGAAAAAATAGCTTTCTTCTTTAAGCAATTCCACATCCCGTCCACAATCCGGATTCGGGCATTTGCCGTCGATGAGCTTATTTTCCGTCCAGAAGGTTTCACAGGGCGTACAATACCAGCCTTCATACTCTGATTTATAAATATCCCCCTGCTCATAGAGCTTGGTAAAAATCCTTTTGACCACCTCATGGTGACGTTCTTCTGTGGTGCGGATAAAATCATCATAGGAGATATCCAGCTCCTCCCACAGAGCTTTGAACCGCTCCACCACCCCGTCCACATAAGCTAAAGGCTCCATGCCCTGGCTTTCAGCCGTGCGTACAATCTTCTGCGCATTCTCATCGGTACCGGTCAGAAAGTACACATCATGCCCTTTCAGCCGGTGGTAGCGGGCAAAGGCGTCAGCAGCTACCGTGGTATAAGCCGTCCCAATGTGGGGGCTGGCATTGGGGTAAAAAATCGGTGTCGTAATATAGTATTTCAATGTTAACCTTCCTCTCTTTCAGGAGGGGGCCGCTGCGGTCTGTTCTGCTTGCGGCTTGTCCTGGTTATTAATAGTATCATCCGGGAGGGGGTCCTGCAAACAAGGCTGGGTAAAAAGTTTCTGCACAAAGTCTAAGCCGAAAGTTAATTCTCCAGGATTTTGATTTACACCGGTCGCTCCATAAGCTGCGCGGACAAAACTAACGCTCAAGCTCTCCGCTCCGAAAGGTCCCCGGCTAAATCGGCTCCTGCCTCATAGCCGGTTGGAAACGTCCTGTTTCCAACCTTTCTCCGCTCCGTGCTTTTCGCGAAGTTTTGTTTCCGCTCGCTTAAATTCGCTCCCTAACGTAAATCAAAATCCTTGGGCTGCTTTTCGGGTTTGAGTAAACGGGCGTTGCGGGAAACGTAAGGACCTGGCCCGAGTTGCTTTTTCCGTCTTTACCGACGCCGCTTGAGCGGCAGGGTCGGCTACCCTATGAAAGGCGCTGAAGAAGAACCCCAAAACTGACCCCAGAAATTCTTCACAAAAGTCCTCAGCCCCCCCCAAGAAAAGCTGAAAGAGACCCGCAAGACGTGGCTTTGCGCACAAAAGCGTACGGATTTAGCGGAGGGGCGGTTAGGTCAACGAGGCTTTCTTAACGTAGCGGAGCCACCGGTTAACATGCAGAAAGCAGCGGGGTTTGGCGGAGCTGTTAAGAAAGCGAGTGGACCAGCCCCAGAGCTATGGAGTACGCGTTGTGCGTAAAGCCACGCGACCCGAAATCGCTTTTCGTTAGCATGAGAAATATTCCTGAAAAAAATTCCATTTTTCTTACAAAAAACCGTTGACTTTAAATGGTACGATTGGTATCATAAGGGTGTAACATTGTGTCGAAAGATGTAGTTTAGAGGAGGACTAATAATGAAATCAACTGGTATAGTGAGAAAAGTAGACGAACTGGGTCGGGTGGTATTACCTATCGAATTGCGCAGAACTCTGGGAATCGATGAAAAAGACGCTCTGGAAATCTATGTAGACCAAGAAAAGATCATTCTCAAAAAATATGAGCCTGCTTGTGTATTTTGTAATAATGCCACAGATGTTCAAATTTTCCGTGGGAAAAACGTCTGCCGTGAATGCGCCACCGCCATGGGCGAAGCTGCATCAGGCAACCAGCCCGAAGCTGTTTAATTTCACCCTAAGGCAAAAAGAAGCAACCTCATTAGAAATTATAATTCTACATAATAGAAGGCGTAAAGCCTTCTTTTTCTTTTTATATAGATTTTTTTATATTTCTTTGAAGCCTCTTGCTATTGTCTCTCGTTTAATCCTTTTTTTGAGAAAGAACCGCTTGATAAACCTCACGCTTGCTCACTCCGTATTTTTGAGCAACTACTTTCATGGCATCATTAGGTTTCATCCCCTGCTCAGTAAGCTCCTGCACTTCCTGACGCCATTCCTCTTCCCCTCCTGTCGGCGGGACGGGGATATAAGGGGAAGTCAGGACACAGATTTCCCCGCGGGGGGCAGTGTCTTTAAATTCATGGATAAGGGTGCTCAACGTCCCCTTATGGACGCTTTGATGAAGCTTGGTAATCTCCCGGACCACCGCCGTCTCCCGCTCTCCGAAAACCTCCCATAAGTCCTCCAAGGTGGCCACTAAGCGGTGGGGTGCCTCATAGAAAATCTGGGTAAAAGGCAGCTGAGCATAATTTTGTAATTCTTTCTTGCGGGCACCGGATTGGGAGGGCAAGAAGCCATGAAATAAAAAATGATCATTGGGCATCCCGGAAAGCAGCAAAGCCGTCAGTCCGGCATTGGCTCCCGGCAAGACATCCAAGGGTATGCCTTTTTCCAGGCATAGCTGAATCACTTCCTGACCCGGATCCGATATCCCCGGCATTCCCGCATCGGAGATTAAGGCGATGGCTTCCCCCTGCTCCAATCTTCTGACCAGTTCCAGGGCTTTCCCTTTTTCGTTATGTTCGTGATAACTGGTCAGGGGCGTGGCAATGCCAAAGTGATCCAGGAGCTTGCGGGAATGACGGGTATCCTCCGCCGCGATAAGATCCACACCCTTAAGCACTTCCAAGGCCCTCAAGGTGATATCCCCCAGATTCCCGATGGGTGTCCCGCAGATATAGAGGGTGCCCCTCTGAACCGTAGCCAAAAGAACCGCTCCCATCTTACTTAATCTTTACGCAAAAAGCCCATACAGAAGAGGCAATCCCCCTCCTCTAAAGGCTGTCCAAAATGAAGATGACAAACATGGAACCCTTCCCGATAGAGTCGTTCCAAATTATCATGGGCAACGCCCTGAAGATGCTCAGCATTGGCAATGACCCGCGACCTTTCTTTCTCAGGCAGGGCACATAGCTCACGCTTCAGCCTGGCATTCTCATCTTCCAGGCTTTTAACATAGGGCAGCAAACGCTGCACTTCTTCCAGCAAAGAGTTAAGCTTCTCCTCCACTTCCGTTAAGGCCTGGGTTAATTGACTCATACCTTCTCACTCTTTCCTCTGTTCTTTTCTCCTTTCTTATGGCGCCCCTCTTGACGCCCCTTCCCAGCGGCCGGTACAGCAGGACCTCGTTGTTCTCCCTTAACCTCTTGATCCTCCAAAGCCTTGAGCACCGAATCCTCGCTGAGAACCAGGATGTCTTCTTCTCTTTGATGGCATCCCTTTCCACAATTCTCCCGGCAATGAGACTCATCATAAGCCCCATTCTCATATTTCAGGCAGCACATAAGGCGTCCGCAAATCCCTGATATTTTCGTGGGATTAAGCGAGAGCTTCTGATCCTTGGCCATGCGAATGGATACAGGCTCAAAATCTCCTAAAAAGCTGGAGCAGCACAGCACTCTGCCGCAGGAACCGATACCTCCCAGCATTTTGGCTTCATCCCGAACGCCAATCTGGCGAAGTTCAATGCGGGTCCGAAAGATCGAGGCCAGATCCTTAACCAGCTCCCGAAAATCCACCCGACCTTCTGCCGTAAAGGAAAAAATAATTTTGTTCCCGTCAAAAGTATATTCCACATCCACCAGCTTCATCGGCAACTGATGATCCCCTATTTTCTTCAGGCAGATGTCAAAAGCTTCCTTCTCCTTGGTGCGATTGGCTTCAACAATCCGCTCATCCTCAGGAGTAGCCTTGCGGATCACCGGTTTTAAAGGCATGACCACATCTGCTTCAGGTACCTGACGAGGTGCCAGGACACACTCTCCATATTCGACCCCCCGGGCAGTTTCCACGATCACTTTATCATTGGCATTCAGGGCAAGATCCCCTGTAGAAAAATAATATATTTTACCGGCCCGCTTAAAACGAACCCCCACGACCTCAACCATTCTGATTCCCTCCTTACTGGAATAATTTTAGGGCTAATCCTTCGATCACCAATCTGGGGTTAGCCTGCATTTGAATCTGCTCGATAGCTTTGCCCACAGCCAGCATAGCCTGGGGATTGACTTGAGGTTTTTGAGCTATCCCTAAGGCCAAGATGTGCAAATATAGCTCAGCTTCTTTTTTTTCTACGGGAAAAAGAGGGAAAAGTTTAAGAAAATCCCCCTCCTCCACCGCTTGTTCAAACCCACGAATCCACTCCTTGACCTTTTCCACTCCCAGAGTCAGAATCTCATAAGCCAATTCAGGGTTATGGCTGCTCAGTCGAAAAGCCTCCCGGGCTTCCCAGGGATCTATGGACTCTTCAAGGGATTCCAGCCATTCCTCCTCCCCCCGGAAGGGAAAGTAAACCGCCTGGGCCCTGCTCTGAATAGTGGGCAAAAGAACTTCAGCATTCTGAGCGCTCAGCACGATCAGGGTTCTTTCCGGCGGCTCCTCAATGACCTTGAGCAAGGCATTGGCAGCGGGAATCGTTAACTTATCCGCTTCTTCGAGGATAAAGACTTTATAGTTTCCCTCATAATGCTTGCGATAAACCCGCTCCTGCCAATCCAGAATCTGCTCGATCCCTATGGATGCCTTGGCAGGCTTGACTACCTCCACATCCGGATGGTTCCCGGAAAGAATCTTCTTGCAGGAGAGACAATGCCCACAGGGCGCGTCCTGACCTGAAGTGCAATTGATTCTCCGGGCAATCTCCAGCCCTGCTTTCCGTCTCTCCGGGCCACTCCCTCCGTGAAAGAGCAGCAAATGAGCAAGCCGCCCTTCCTGAGCTGCTTTTTCGATCAGGTGAAGTGCAATGTTCACATTAAACCTCCTCGACGATCCAGACTCCCTGGCCTGCATCCTCCCAGCCTTGCCAGCGTCCCTTATGCCGGGTCAGAAGCTCTAAGATCTCAGGAGTCATCTCTTCTCCCATCACGATCCAAGGAATGCCCGGGGGATAGGGGGAAATGCTCTCGCCCACTATGTGTCCCACACTCTCCGCAAGGGGGAGCTTGCGCTTCCGGGCAAAATAGGCTTGGCGGGGAGTGAGCCTGGCTGGCGGCAGAGGAATTTCGCAAACGATTTCCTCAGGAGATGCCACAACATCTTTGTTCAGGCTTGCTAAGCTTAATAAACCCTTGGTAAGGATCTCTACCTCTTCGGGAGTATTGCCAATGCCTAACAGAAATAAAATATTTTTGTCATCCCATAATTCAGGGTCAATTCCATAACTCTTACGCAAATGCTCTACACAACGGGGAGCCGCAACTCCCAGTCTTTGGGTATTGATCATGATCTTCGTCCAATCCAGCCCAGCAATCCCGTAAGTCCCTACATCCTGTGGGTTTAAGATCCGCAAGGATCCGCCCACACGGTGATGCAGTTCCTGCACTGCTTCATGAAGCAGCTCCCAGCGCCTGCTTTCCAAAGCATGTTCGACAGCCCTTTCCAAAGAGGCCATCAGGAGATAACTGGGGCTGGAAGATTGCAGCAGCTCAAGGGCCTCCTTAATAGCGGACCAGGGTATCCGCGAGCCCTGTACATGAAGCATCGCCGCCTGAGTCAAGGCGCTTAAGGTCTTATGGGTGCTGCACAGCACCAGATCCGCCCCATAAGCCAGAGCTCCTTTGGGGAAGAGCGGGCTCAAATAATGGGAGCCATGAGCCTGATCCACCAAAATGCTCACTTGAGCTGCCTGGCGATCCCTTTGGGCCGCGATCGTTTCCAAATCCGGCAAGGTCCCATAATAGCCGGGATAGGTCAGATGAACCCCCAGAAATTCGCCTAAATCCACTTCAGCGATGGATTTCAGTCCCAAGGGCAGCCCGAACTCCGGATGAACCACACTGGGGATATATTCCGGTTCACATCCCGATAACACCAAAGCCGAAAACACAGAACGGTGGGACTGCCTCTCCACCAGAACCTTAGGCGGCTGCAGGTCCTCCCCCCGCTTCCCGGTACCGGCCAAAGCCATGAACATCCCTTGGTTGCCCACCGTTGCCCCATTGATCAGATAAAAGCTGGCATCACTTTGATACACAGCAGCAGCCCGGTCCTGAGCCTGAGCAATCACCCCCGCGGGGGAGTGCAGCATATCCAAGCCCGGCAGTTCTGTAAGATCCTGATCGGGAAAATGCAAATCCGTAAAAAATTCCGCTTTTCCTTTATGTCCTGGAGTATGAAAGGAAATCAGCTTCTGCGCTTCATACTGAAGCAATTTATGACCTAAATTCAACACATTTTTTTCCTCCAGGGTTGACAAAGGTAATACACATCATTATATCATAATATTTCCATTGAAGCACCTATTGAAGAGTATGGGAGCCACCCTTCGCCCCATTTTCCTGAGGACTTACCGGTGAGTTGCGGGCCAGCCCTGAATGTTCAATTTTAACGTTGATATCATAAGCTACCGGAATATCTTTGATCCCCTGGGGCCAGTTCTCTTTGATTTCCCGCCAATACTTGGGGTTTTTAATTTCAATTTTTCGCCCAATCCCTATAAAATCCAGCCCCTGCTCCCTGCTTTTGGCTACTGCCGCTTCGCATTCTTCCTGAATCGCCTGCGCCATTAGAGGCTTTAATTCTTCGATAAATTGCTTCCAACCGCGGATATCTACTTGCTCCTCCTTACCCAGGATTTCATTGATAGAAACCGCAGCCTTAATATTGAAGCGAATCCCTATGTTGCCCTCGATGTTTTCCACCTTATATTTTGTCTTAGAGCTCAATACCCAAGCCGTTACTTTGAGACCTCCATCTTCCTTGTGAAGAATCCGGCTCTCAATCTCGTCATCCAGCCAGAGGCAACCCTTTGTTTCCTGGTCGCTAAGAGACGCAACACATTTCCCGCCTTCAAACACTGCCGATTCATGAATCAGAATTTCCTGGGCTTCTTGATCAGCATAGAATAATCCATGTTCCCCTGATCGGATGCTCTCCACCCTGGGAATGATCGGATTCTGGCTTTCTCTCCCTAAAACCGTCAGGTAGTGCCCTAAACGGGTTACAGGAAAAGCCGACTGCCCTTTTTGACCTTCGATGGTATTGAATAAACTTAAGCTGGGAATCTGCCTTGTGCGCAACTCTGTATTCAGGATTTCCCTAGCTTGTCCTTTGGCCACGAGCAGATAAATCGTCCGTCGAAATTCATAAAAGCGCTGGAAATAATCCAAAGCCTCATTGATCCCCTCTTCAGCAAGGTCTTCACCAAGTACGACGACCCGCACCGTTCCTGCAAAAGGCTGTTTGTCAAACGCTTCCGCCACCCGTTCCGTAATTGCGGCAAGACTTTTGGTTTCTATACTGATGGTCCAATTCTCAAGCTCTGCGGCTCCACCTCCGCTTGCTTTAGGCTTAGCCATCTGCATGGTGACGAGATAGGTTCCCTCTTCTTTCCCCTTATCGATCCCCATCCCCAGCATATAGGCTAATTCATTGATCTCACGCTTTCCACCACACCCCCCCATGAACAGAATACCGATAATAAGCAGCAGCACGATAGGGAGCCTTAATTTGAAGAATTTTTTTTGCGGCGTTTCCATCGCTCCACCCCCCATATCCATACTACCCATAAAACCGTGAAGGGGAGAATAAAATAGTCATCCATTAACCCTATCTCCACTACCACATTGATGCCTGTTAACGTATACAAAGGGATCAGCACATAAATAATTCCTACAATAACACTCATTTTAACACCTGCTTTGCGACTTTTTATGCCGAAAACAGCTTGCAGACCCCATATCCCTGCAAACAACAGGGCTGTGATCTTTAAAGTTAACGCCCCTGTCCAGATCAGAGTGAAAATCACCTCAACTCCGGATATGGTCCGGGAAATCTCAATCATATTCCCAAGTACCAAAATGGCATAGGTAAGACGGGAGGTTTCAAAAGGACCAAAGGTCATGATTTGAATAAGAATCATCAGGGTGCTTAATAAAATAACTATGGAAAAAGCTTTAAGTATCCCTCTTTTTAATACCTTTAAATCTTTTGCTTTGCGTGGCAAGAAGGGCAGCAATCCCCCTAAAAAGAGAATATATTCCATAGGCCAAGGCGCTACCTTCCACATAGCATTAAGCACCGGTTTGACTCCATTATCTAACAAGGGAAAAAGCTCCCCTCTCTCAAAGCGGGGAATGCTGAATAAGGCTATAAAAACCAATGATAAACAGATAATAGGAAAAATAACTTCTGAAAAGCGACTTAATACTTCTACCCCACTGAAGTACAGATAGGCAACAATAACGAAGCTCCCTAAAACCAAGATATATTGAGGCATCAGAGGGAGAACACTTCGATTATACATATCCACTCCCTGACCCAATAAGATGGCCCCGAAATAGAGCGTAATCCCACTATATAAAAGCCCCATTCCCTTGCCAAGCCACTTCCCCAGTACTTTTTCCGATATTTCGATCAGATTCATACCGGGGTACCGAGGCATTAGAGAAAATATCATGAAAGCCAGGGGGATTCCCAAGGCAAACCCGGGCAGGATGGCCATCCAGCCATCCCTTCCCGCTGTTCCAGCCAGCACTGACCCGGCAACCATATAGGTTGTCCCCAGGAGGACTGCCGTGCTTAATATCGTGAACTGATGGGTGGATATGCGTTCCACTTATTTTTTCCTCCCTGACTTTGTGTCATGAACATCTACTAAATCCGGTATCTCCCTGGAAGCCCACCATGGTGCTCTGACGAAAGTATCCTGAAGAAAGGCACGGATTCTTAAAGGGGCAATAGGGCTGAGGTAAGGAGTGCCAAAAGAACGCAGAGCCAGCAAATGAATTATACAAAGGTAGAGCCCAACTGCCAAGCCGAAAAAGCCCATGGTTCCCGCCAGAATCATCAGGGGCAGACGAATCAAACGGATGGCAATGGCCAGATCGTAGTAAGGAATCGTATAGCCGGATACCGCCGTAAGACCGATGACAATCACCATAATCGGGCTGATCAAACCGGCGCTGACAGCCGCATCCCCTATGATCAAAGCTCCCACGATCCCAATGGTCTGTCCGATAGGCTTGGGGAGCCGCAGCCCGCCCTCCTGGAGGATCTCCAGGGCAAGCAGCATTAGTAGTGCCTCTCCAAGAGCTGAGAAGGGAACCGCTTCCCGATTGGCTGCAAGACTTAAGACCAGGGTAGTAGGCATTAACTCCTGATGAAAGGTGGTCACGGCAATATACAGGCTAGGGGCCAAAAGGGCTATAAATGCCCCCCAATAGCGTATTGTGCGCACAATAACGACAATCATCGCTCTTTGATAATAGTCGTCATTGACCTGCATAAACATGGGCAAGGTAACCGGCACGATCAAGGCCGACGGAGTGCCATCCACCATAATGGCTATTCGTCCCTCCAAAAGGTCGGAGGCCACAATATCGGGCCGCTCCGTATTGGAGACTTGAGGAAAAGGGGAATAAGGATGATCTTCAATCAACTCCTCCAGCATGTCTCCGGAAATCACCGCATCGGTCCGGATGCGGCTCAGTCGCTTAAGCACCTCTCCAACCACGTCCATATCGGCAATACTCTCCACATAGGCAATCACCACATCCGTTTTGGAAAGATCCCCGATTTTCATGGAAACCAGCCGCAGAGATGGATGCTTGATCTTTCTTCTCAGCAGAGAGGTGTTAGTCCGCAGAGTCTCATTGAACCCCTCCTTGGGTCCGCGGATGGAGGATTCGTTCTGGGGAACGCCCACTCCCCGGTCCGACCAGCCGCGGGCACTGATGACAAGGGCCTCCTGGCTTTCCTTAATGAAAAGAACGGCATCACCGGACAGCATTGCATCAATGGCCTCCCCCAAGCGGCCGATCTTCTTCACTTCATTGGTTGGCGTAAAAAGAGTCAGCAAACGATCAATGACATTTTTTAGAGTCATTTCCTGAAAGACCGGATCATCAACGGCCTCAACCATGATTACCCGCAGGATATAAGCATCTAATAAGTCTTTATCGACCAAACCATCGACCACGCCAAGAGAACAGGGTATTTCTTCTTTGCCCCGCAAGGTGAAATCCCGAAAAATAATATCACTGCTTTTGGATAATTCTTCTTTAATCCGCGCAAAAGAAACAGGCTTATCCCATTCTTGATCGATAGGAACCTTATGAACCACACGGATTCTCTTCCGATAAGGACGCTGAGTAAGTTCTTTGATCATGGTGAAAAAACGTTTAGCCAAAACGACCACCCCCTCCTCATGTGCTTATTGTCCTCGAAAAGCTTTTCTCTTATACGCCCATGCCGCATTTGCAGGATTTTCAGCACAGCAAAACATCCCCTTTCCAGGCTAAGCCTACAGAAAAGGAGATAGAATCCTTTCCTAATAGATAAGATTCTATCTCCTCAATTTTGATTTAATCCTGGCCAGGGAAGGAATTATAGTGTCTCGATCTTGTCTTCCATCAAGTTCTCCCTCAGAGTATCGAACAATGCCGTATGCAGATGTTCATCCACAAAATTATGTTTCAGCTGACTACAAAGATCTCCGCTGGGATCCTCTCCCCCTGCCACCAGGTCCTGAACTAATTTCTTATAATCGCTCATAGCTTTTCTTTCCAGCTCCATATTCAGCTGCAGAGCTCTTTCCAGACCGGTTAAAGACATCAGATTGCCCAAGGACATGCCGAGAATGGGAGAAACCACTTCTCCCAGCAGGGTAGGCTTGGCGCCTAAACTCGTAATGCGGGCAGCCACATTATCCACATGGGACTGTTCTATGGCGGCCACTCTCTCAAAGACCTGCCCGGCATAGTGATCTTTAAATTGCTTGCTTTGCACCTTATACAGTTCCACTTGATTGAGCTCCAAGCTGTAGAACCAATTCAGCCTTCGTATCAGGTCTTCCTGGTCCATATCCATCTTCCTTCCCCTGCAGAAACTTTTTTCATGTACAATTTATGGTAGTTTAACTCGGATAAGGAAAAATTATTCCATGTACAGCCGCATAGGCACCTGATTAATACAAAAAGAGCGGGCCAAAGCCCGCTCTTTTATACAATATAGAATGAATCTTATTCGTATTTGTAACTTGCTAAGCGCTTGTAGGAATCCAAGCGGACCTTTGCATATTTCTCGGCACCTTCAAAGAGCTCTTCGGCAGATTCCGGGAAGGTGTTGATCAAGGAGGTGTAACGAACTTCGCCCATGAGGAAGTCACGGAAGGAAGCTGTGGGCTCTTTGGAGTCCAGGGTGAAAGGATTCTTGCCTTGATCTTCGAGATCGGGGTTGAAGCGATAGAGGTGCCAGTAACCGGCTTCAACTGCTTTCTTCGCCTCGGTGACGCTCTTGGACATACCGGACTTCAGGCCATGGTTGATGCAAGGAGCATAAGCGATGATGATGGAAGGTCCTTTGTAAGCTTCTGCCTCTTTCATCGCCTTAATGGTTTGAGCCATATTGGCGCCAAGGGCTACTTGAGCCACATAGATATAGCCATAGCTCATGGCCATCATACCCAGGTCTTTCTTGCGGATCTTCTTACCGGCCGCGGCAAATTTAGCCACAGCAGCGCGGGGGGTAGCCTTGGAAGACTGACCGCCGGTATTGGAGTAAACTTCGGTGTCCATAACCAGAATATTGACGTCGTCACCGGAAGCCAAGACATGATCTAAACCGCCGTAACCGATATCATAAGCCCAACCGTCGCCGCCGACGATCCATTGGGATTTCTTAACAAGATGATCTTTTCTGCCTTTAATATCGGCGATTAAAGCGCTGTCGCCTGCATAGGCATCCAGAGCGGCACGGACCTTAGCGGCTGCAGCTTTGGAAGCATCGGCGTCATCCATGCCAGCGATCCACTCTTGGAACGCTTCCTTCATGTCGGCGCTGATCTCGGTTGCGCAAGCTTCCTCCATCAACAGAGCCAGTTTTTCCCGCTGTTGACGAACGCCAAGATACATACCATAACCAAACTCAGCATTGTCTTCAAAGAGGGAGTTCGCCCAGGTAGGACCTTGTCCCTTAGCATTGACAGTATAAGGTACGGAAGGAGCACTGCCGCCCCAGATGGAGCTGCATCCGGTGGCGTTGGCAATCATCATGCGATCGCCGTAAAGCTGGGTGAGGAGCTTAACATAAGCTGTTTCTCCGCAGCCTGGGCAAGCGCCGTTGAACTCGAGGAGAGGCTGGGCAAATTGGCTGCCCTTAACGGTGGTGATATCAAAACGCTCAGCTTTGTTGGTCACGGTCAAAGCATATTCCCAATTGCCGGCTTGGGCGGCAGTTTGTTCAGCCGCATCCTTCATGACCAAAGCTTTGCCTTTAGCCGGGCATACTTCGGCGCAGTTGCCGCAGCCTGTGCAATCCAGCGGGCTCACTTGAACACGAAGTTGGAGGCCGTCAGCTTCTTTACCGAGGGCTTTCTTGGTCACGAAGCCTTCGGGAGCATTGGCCACCTCTTCTTCATTCAATAAGAAGGGACGAATAGCCGCATGAGGGCATACATAAGAGCATTGGTTACATTGGATACACTTTTCAACATCCCATTCAGGCACGATTACGGCAATACCGCGCTTCTCATAAGCAGTCGTTCCTACGGGAACCGTTCCGTCTTCATGGCCTATAAAAGCACTGACAGGAAGGCTGTCCCCTTCTTGGGCGTTCATAACATTTTGGATTTTGGCCACATACTCGGGAAGATCTGCGGCAGCAGCTGCTTCAGCTTGGGCAGGAGCAGCATCGGCCCAGGAAGCGGGAACCTCAACCTTGACCAGGGAATCGGCGCCGCGATCAATAGCGGCATTGTTCATATCAACAATGTTTTGTCCCTTTTTACCATAAGTTTTGACGACGGATTCCTTCAGATAGCCAAGGGCTTCTTCCACAGGAATAACGTTAGCAAGCTTAAAGAAAGCGGACTGCATAATCATATTAATACGGGAACCTAAACCAATTTCCCGGGCGATGGTCACTGCATCAATGACATAGAGTTTAATATCATTTTTAGCGATGAATTGTTTCATGGAAGCAGGAAGCTTTTCAGCCAATTCTTCAGGCTGCCATTGGCAATTCAGGACGAAGGTGCCGCCTTTCTTCAGACCTTTGGTCAGATCATATTGACCGACATAGGCTTGGTTATGGCAGGCAACATAGTTGGCATCGGCTACATAGTAAGGGGACTTGATTGGTTTTTTACCAAAACGAACGTGGGAAATGGTGATACCACCGGATTTCTTGGAATCGTATTGGAAATAAGCTTGAGCGTACATAGTGGTGTGGTCACCAATAATTTTAATCGCTTGCTTGTTGGCGCCAACGGTACCGTCAGAGCCTAATCCCCAGAATTTACAAGCAATTGTGCCTTCAGGAGCAGTGCTGACGACTTCATCTTCCGCTAAGGATTTGAAGGTAACATCGTCCACGATACCGATGGTGAAGTCATTCTTAGGCTCAGCTTGGGCAAGATTCTTGTAAACAGCCAGTACTTGAGAAGGAGTCGTATCTTTGGAACCTAAACCATAACGTCCGCCCACGATCACAGGCTTGATTTCATGATTGAAGAAGGAATCCTTCACATCGAGATAGAGAGGCTCACCGGTGGAACCGGGTTCTTTGGTCCGGTCAAGAACAGCGATCGCCTTGACTGTCTTAGGCAGAACTTTGAACAGATATTTGGTAGAGAAAGGACGGAAGAGGTGAACCTTAACCACGCCCACTTTTTCACCTTTTGCTACTAAATAATCCACAGTTTCTTCAATGGTATCACAAACAGAACCCATGGCGATGATCACACGCTCAGCATCTTCAGCACCATAGTATTGGAATGGCTGGTATTCACGGCCGGTGATTTTAGCGTATTCGTCCATATAATGAGCCACAATATCAGGAACAGCATCATAATAGCGATTGGATACTTCACGGCCTTGGAAATAGACATCCGGGTTTTGGGCAGTGCCACGCAGAACAGGGCGCTCAGGATTCAAGGCATTATCACGGAAAGCCTGGAGAGCGTCACGATCCAAGAGTTTTGCCACATCATCATAATCGGTTACTTCGATTTTTTGAATTTCATGGGATGTACGGAACCCATCGAAGAAATGAACGAAAGGAACTTTGGCTTTGATGGTGGCTAAATGAGCAATAAAGCCCAGGTCTAAAGCTTCTTGAACATTATGTGAAGACAATTGAGCAAAACCGGTAGCTCTTACGGACATAACATCCTGGTGATCACCGAAAATGGAAAGTGCATGGGTAGCCAAAGCCCGGGCACTGACGTGGAAGACGCTGGGCAGAAGTTCGCCGGCGATTTTATACATATTCGGAATCATTAAGAGCAGACCTTGTGAAGCTGTATAGGTGGTGGTAAGAGCACCAGCCTGGAGGGACCCGTGAACTGCACCGGCAGCTCCTGCTTCAGATTGCATCTCAACAACTTTGACAGGTTGACCGAAGATATTTTTCTTGTTATGGGCAGCCCATTCATCTACCAATTCAGCCATCGTTGAAGAGGGAGTGATCGGGAAGATGGTTGCTACTTCTGTAAACGCATACGACGCCAGAGCAGCAGCTTCGTTACCATCCATTGTCTTCATTTTTGCCATTTGGTACATCCTCCTAAAAGAAAATTTAATAAAAGGGTTAAAAAAGAGATTCTTTTTAAAGAGATTCTTTTTCCACCCAAACCTTGCTTATGTAAAGCAAATGGGTAAAGATGAGAAAAAAGGGGTTAATTCTACATGGCATGATAAGGAAAGACTAACAGGCATCAAAGGGCAGTTTAATCTTTCGGAAATCAAATGATTAAATTTTCGCAAAAATTCTACAAAAACGAGTTGAGGGAACTATTTCGGTAGTTAGACCGAAACGTCCCCTGCAGTCAGTATCAGTATACTCTCGGCTGGATAAATCCGTCAAGACGTAAAATGGAGCTAGATGAATAATTATGTAAAAAAACCGCTATAAACGAAAAGAATCACATTCAAAGGGCCTTTATTCTCTCTCAAAAACCACTTAAATCTTTAAATATAAGTAACACAAAAATCAAGTCTGTTTTTTCATTAAATGCCCAGGACCTGCAGGCCTACCAAAGCTACGACCCCCGGAAAGCCTAAAAGACCTACCAAAGTTATGGTAAATACGTTAATAGGAATACCGAATCCGACAACACTTAATATCAAGTCGAAAATCCACAGGCCCACGATTCCGCCCAGGATATGAATCCCCGCCTTTAAAAAGGTGTTGGGTTGACCTAAGCTGCTCTTAACCACTAAGCCGATCAATAGAACGAATAAGGCCAAAAAAATTAAGGTCATGATAAGCCCTCCTTTACCACTACTAGTCCAAATTATGCAGAAAGTGGACAAAGAAGAACATTATTGACCTTAATTTTTTGAGGATCACCTTTAGATCTGACGACGGCCTTCTAAAGCACGGGCGATGGTAATTTCATCGGCATACTCCAGATCACCGCCCACCGGTAAACCATGGGCAATCCGTGTCACCTTGATTCCCAAAGGCTTTAAGAGCCTGGATAAATACAGTGCCGTAGCTTCTCCTTCTACCGTGGGGTTCATAGCCATGACGACTTCCTCGATTCCTTCCAAACGCCCTAAAAGCTTGGGAATCGTCAGCTGCTCCGGCCCAACCCCTTCCAAAGGAGATATGACACCATGCAGGACATGATAAAGACCTTTAAATTCTCTTGTTTTCTCTAAAGAAACCACATCCCGGGGCTGCTCCACAATGCAGAGCAGGGTACGCTCCCTTTTCTCCCCGGTACAGATCGGACAGGGATCATGATCCGTATAATTACAGCATAGGGAACACTGCCTGATTTCCCGCTGAGCTCTGATCATGGTTTCCGCTAAGTTTTCAGCCACCTGAGGTTGCTGCAACAGATAAAAAGCCAAGCGCCCCGCCGTTTTCGGTCCGATTCCGGGTAAACGGGATAAACTCGTAATCAAATCGGCCAGGGGCTCAGGATAATTTAAAAAATCCATACTTCCTCACTTAGAAGAGACCGGGAATTTTTAAACCATTGGTTAATTTGCCCATTTCCGAGGATACAAGCTCTTCCACCTTGCGCAAGCCTTCGTTGACTGCGGCTTTGACCAGATCCTCCAGCATCTCCACATCATCGGGATCCACAGCCTCCGGTTTAATCTTTAACTCCACCAGTTCATTTTTACCATTAACCACGACCTGAACGGCACCCCCGCCCACTGATGCTTCCACTGTGCGGGTCTTCAGCTCCTCTTGGGCCTTCGCCATTTCTTCCTGAAGCTTCTGAGCTTGCTTGAGCATATTGCCCATATTTCCCATACCGCCGCCTTTAAATGCCATTTCAACTACACTCCTTACACTATTATTCTTCAACAATCAATAAATCCGCCCCAAATAAATCGGCCGCTTTTTTGATCATCGGATTTTCCTTGGCTTTTTCAACTTGTTCTGAATCCTTAGGGTCTTTTCCATATTCATTTTCCAGGAGACTTTGCAACCGATAGGCTTTGCCCAGGATACTTTGGAGAACCTCTTCGATGGTTTCTCGGTTTTCCTTCTGATTGACCTTATCCCGGTGGAAAGATAGACCTTCCTTAAATACGATAACCAGACTATCTCCATCCAATTCAACAGGCTTGCCTTCCATCAAAAAAGCATGGGTGGATTTTTTGCGTTTTCTTACTTGCTCTAAAATATCTCCCCAGCGGCCTTGAACCTGTTCAATGGACAGAGGAGAGGTTTCTCCCCCTTGGAGAATTACCGGTTTATCCTGGAGGGGGGGTAATTCAGGCTTTTTGTGACCCGGCGGCTCTGAGCTTCTCTCCGTAAGCTTTTTGGGTGGTTCTCCTTTGCTTTCCTGGCGGCTCTTCCCTGAAGAAAGATTCTTGATCTCCTCCTCCAATTCCTGCAAGCGTTCCAGAACTTGGGGAGATTCCTTGCTATAACCGGGCTGAGAGTCATAAATCACCTGAACCAAGAGAAGTTCCGCCGCTAAACGGGCATTAGCGGCATATTTTAACTGACTTTCCCCCTGCAGCAAAATCCCTATCCATTGCAAGAGGGTTTTGAGCCCCAGCTTTTGGCATTGGTAAGCCAAATGCTCTCTAAGATGAGGCGCAATCTGAGGAAAGGCTTGAGTTGAAGCATAGAGCAAGGCCTGCCGCAGATAATCCAGCAGCTCGCGGATGATCTGTCTGGGATCCATCCCCTGATTGATGCCTTCCCCTAAACATCCCAAGGCCTTAGCATAGTCACCGGTCAGGAGGTGATCCACAAGCTGGGAGCTGAATTCTTCACCAACCATACCCAGGACCTGATAGACCTGCTCTACTCCCAGTTTCCCATCCAGCAAGAGGCACTGATCCAAAATACTCAAGGCATCTCTCAGCCCACCCTCCGATTTTTGGGCAATAATCTGGAGGGCTTCCGGCTCCACATCCCGGCCGATGGTTTGGCACACCTTATCTAAATGGCTATGAATCTGTTCCAAAGGAATCCGGTGAAATTCAAAGCGTTGCACCCGGGAAAGAATGGTTAAGGGAATTTTATGTACCTCCGTGGTGGCCAGAATAAATACCACCCGCTCAGGAGGTTCCTCCAGGGTTTTGAGAAGGGCGTTGAAAGCTTCGGTGGTTAACATATGAACTTCATCAATAATGTAAACCTTATATTTGCTTTCTCCGGCACTGAGGCGAACCTTATCCCGCAAATCACGGATTTCATCGATACCCCGGTTGGAGGCCGCGTCGATCTCAAAGACCTCCATGGCGCTTCCTTGATCGATGCTCAGACAAAAGTCACATTGATTGCAGGGTTCAACCCCATCCCGGCGCTCACAATTTAAAGCCTTGGCCAAGACCTTTGCCGTAGTGGTTTTACCCGTTCCTCTCGGTCCGCTGAAAAGGTAGGCATGGGCTACTTTGCTCTGCATAAGGGCATTGGTCAGCGTCTTGGTGACATGGTCCTGCCCTACCATATCTTTGAAATTCTTCGGTCTCCATTCGCGGTATAAAGCCAAATAAGCCATTGGGATCCCCCTTCCGCTATACTCCCTCGGAAGTAGATTCTGTGGTCCAGTCCAAGCTGCATGAATGTTGATAGTGGAAAAAAAGATGGTCTTAGACCACCTTTATATGATAAATATTTAAGGCCGTGCACCTTTACTCGAACAGACGCTTCCGGACGAATCCGGGATTCACTGCTCAGCCTAGGCGACCTTCCGGCACACAGAGTTTGCTCCTTAGTGCTGCTTCCGTCAGGACCTGACACGGTTCGAAGTGCTCTGTTGCGCAAGACCCAGACATCATCACAATTAGCCCCGGCCGCTCCACAAACGCTGCCCTTATGCAGGAATTCCACCTCGCTAAAGCGGGTTGCGAGTACAAGGATCCGCTACCTCCCCGTCTAGCACGGCCAAATCAATTATAACAAAATAAAAAGCCAAAGTCGAATGCGAACGAATCCAACTTGGCTAAATTGCATTTTATGGCGGAGAGAGAGGGATTTGAACCCTCGACACAGTTGCCCATGTACTCGCTTTCCAGGCGAGCGCCTTCGACCACTCAGCCACCTCTCCGTGTTCGTCTTGTCAAAAAGACTATGAAATTTGGTGACGAAGCTTATTATAAGCTAACATTCAGGACATGTCAATAAAAGACGAATAAAATCACCAAAAAGACAGCTGTCTGTATTTATTCAAACGCTGATATTGATTCAAAAGGTGATCCAGCTCTTGGCTTAACTCGACAACTCTTGCATCAACTAAGCTGTGTGTCGTTGCATATCGATTTAATTTCTTGCGAAGTGCCTCGATTTTCTTTAATAACCTCTTTTCCACATTAATTCCTCCTGAAATTCCTTTCAAGATGATTTTAATCGATTCACAGGCAAATAACAACGAAATTTAATCCATAATAAGGAAAACAAATGTCGAAAAATTAGAGATTAATAAGGATAAATATAGCCCTCCACAGCCTCTGCCGGTGTAATTTTCGTTACCCTAATCTGGGGTTCATCAGAAAGGACACCATCATACTCATACTGTCCCTGAGTAAGGGTTCCTTCAACCGTCACCCACGACTCTGCCTGCAGCTGGTCAGCCTGATCGTATTTACAGAGTATCCCGGCAGGCGCTAAATCCCCAACACAGCAGGACATCATCAGGCGGGCCGGCACAAATTCATCTTCCTTAAGGAATTCAGGATCTTTGAAAACAAATCCCGTCATAACCACTGTATACCCTTGATATTGCTTCATATTGGTGTACATTTCCGTAATCCACATGCTGAAGTCTTCATGGGCCACGGTGATTTTTTTATTCCCCATATCCAAACCAGGCAGCTCCGAGGAATAGGCACCCACCGGCAACTCGCCAAGGGGTTCCTGGATGATTTCAGCCTGTACCTTATCTTCCGGGGATGAAGCATCCTCTATAGTAATAGACAGGCCGCCAGGAGAACCCGTACCCTCTTCTGCAGAATCCTTCACTGCAGCTTGCTTGGGGAGCATACCCAAAGCGCTTTGGCCGGAACGGTTGAAAAAAGCGCTGCCGCCGATATAATTGCCGGAAAGATTGGACGCGCTGACAGGAGCATGGGGAAGCAACAGCAATACGATGGGGATCACCAACACAAAGCAGTGGGCGGAGCGTAGTTTATGCTGGGGGCGAAACAATCTGCCCAGGGCGGTCAAAGCCCACACACCCATGACGATGGACGTAAAATAAAGATAGGGCTTCAGCCGGGGTGTGACATAAGTAAGATACTTTTCACTGCTTACCAAATAAAAGATCAATCCTCCAAAAGCACAATAGCATAAGAACTCCAGAAAGATCTGAGGATTAAATGCCTTGGCCGGCATGTTACATCCCTCCCCAATTAAAAAACAGAAAGACTAAAACAAAACATATACTCAAGGACGTCAGCAATAATCTGCCGATGAAAGGTTTGGAAAATCCCGAAGAGAGCATCATGACATTTTTTATATCCATCATCGGCCCAAAGACCAGAAAGCCCATAATTGCGCCCATAGGGAACTGATTGGCAAGACTGCGGGCGATAATCGCGTCGGAGGAGGAGCATAGGGAAAGCACGAAGGCCATCACCATCATAATTAAAATGGAAACCGCCAATCCCGCCCCATCCTGGGCCTTGGTAAACAGCCCGGTTCCCATGACCTGAAACAGGGCCGCGATAAAGCTTCCCATCACTAAATATTTGCCGACACCGAAGAATTCCGCTTGGGAATGACGGAGGAACAGACCGGCTTTCCCCTTGAAGGTTGTGATGGACTCAGCATCATCGTAACAGCCGCAGCTGCATAAAAGCCTGTCAAAAGCCCCCCCGGCCAAAACAGAACCCTTGGGCGGCCAGAAACCCATGGTCAGCCCGATCAGGACAGCAGCTACAATACCAAAGAAAATCCGCCCGACCACGATCCCCGTATTGCCACTGAAAGCATAATAGGTGGACACGATCACCACCGGATTGATCACCGGGGTAGCGGTCATAAAGGTGACGGCCACCGGGAGGGGAATCCCCCGGCGAACCAGACTCCGGAAAACGGGAATGGAAGCGCAGTCGCAGACCGGCAGGCAGAAGCCCCCCAGAATGGCCACCAGCATGCCCATGCCAATGGATTTGGGAAAGCGGCGCTCAATAAAGCTTTGGGGGATAAAGACCTGAATGGCGGAGGAAAGCAGTACCCCAATCAATAAAAAAGGGACTGCTTGCAGGATAATCCCCAAGAATACATTGACAATGGTGTTGACCGGGATCTTCGCCCCCTCCAGGACCGGCTTGGCCATGAAGTACAGGGCGCTCATGGCGATAACCATGATCAAAAAAAGATTGACCGGATGCTCCTTCTTCCCGAAAAGCTGTTTATAGAAATCATGATACTCTTTTACCTTATAGAGGGGGACACCGGGATTGATCCCGTTGACGAGGCGCCGAATCCGGCGGTAAGTACCCGCCGAATCCACATTGCGCATCACGACAAAATCGCTGTTGGCAATCTGTTCCGGCAAAGAGGCTCCCGTCCTGCCCAACAGGTTTTCTATGTTCTCCCCATCGGCAATATGCACCATTTTTTGAATTTGGCAGAGGCTCCGCAGGGAGGGATGCAAAAACAACGCCTGCAGCTCTGCAAAGGGAACGACGCCATTCCACTCAATCCAAATCTCATCAAACCGGCGCTCCTCTATGCTGCTGCAGATTCGTTCGACGATTTGCTCGGGCCGCTGCTCTAAAATTTTCTTGGGGACGTTAAGCTTATAGCAATTGAGATGCCGTGCCTGAAACTCCTCTTCACCGGACTCGAACTGGATGACAAAGGTCCTGACATCCCGCCAGCTATACTTGTTCAACAGATTATTCAAAAAGGTCGTCTTGCCGGCATCCAGGAAGCCGGTCACTACATAAACCGGTATCGCCATCCCATCACTCCCCGCTAAAAATGGCGCACAGCTCCTGCCGGTTGAGGTTGCGGCCGATGATGCAGAGCATATCACCCCTGGCCTGGCAGCCTGTAATCCGAATATCCCCGGGGAGATATTGCAGGTTTAAATAACCCTTGGAGCCGCGGACGATCCCTTTAGCCCGCAGGATCGTTCCCTTGGCACTGTTCTCCATTTTCACGACCTTGGCCTTTAAATCTTCAGTATCGAATACCCGCTTTGTCCGGATAGTGACGGTATCAAAGACATCTTCCGCCCGGCTGTTATGTTCACACCCCTCTGGGTGGCCGCAGTCCGCTGCATGGTCATGGCGATGATGGTGATGGTGATGGTGATGGTCATGATGATGATCACCATCATGATTATTGTCATTATGACCATGGCAGCACCGGCCTGTAGACTTGTGGCTCCGGGGATTTAAAAGTTCCGCCGTATTGATTTGAGACCACGGCTTGGTCAGGACCCTTCCGTGAGGGTTCAGCTTTTTGATTATTTTTTCCCCATCCCCTATTTTGGAGGGGAAACTTTCCGTGCGGCTGAACACAACCACATCGGCGTTGCGAATCTGATCTTCGAAAAATTCGCCAAAGTTATCGAGGTGCATTTGGCAGCGTTTCACATCCACCACCGTAATTTTGCCCTGCACTTTGGCATTGAGTACAATACGCGGATCGGAACAAGCTTTCATAACATCGGAAAGCTTGCCGACACCGGAAGGCTCAATAATAATTTTATCAGGGTGAAAACGGAGCAAAAGATCTTTAAGGGCTTTCACGAAATCGCCGGAAAGGCTGCAGCAAATGCACCCGGCACTGATTTCTTTGACTTCCACACCGCCTGATTTAAGCAAGGCCGCATCGACGCTGATCTCACCGAAATCATTTTCGATCAGAACTACTTTTTCCCCCTGGAATGCCTCTTTAAGCATTTTTTGGATTAAGGTGGTTTTGCCTACTCCCAGAAACCCGGAAATAATATAGATTTCTGTCCCCATCGATACCCTCCTCTTATTTTTCTATCTATAAACTATATGCCTGTACACAGGAAATAAGCCTGAAATCAGGTGAGGGTCTGCATTATTATTTAACAGAGCATTCCCGGCAGTAGCCGTACACTTCTAAATTATGGCCCAGCACCCGGAAATCATCATCCTCGATTTTCGGGATAAATTTCTCCATCGGGCAATTATTCATCGTGACAATTTTATGGCAGCCCAAACAGATGGCGTAATGCTTATGCTGAAAACGGTTCAGTTCATAAAGGGCCATCTCATTGTTCAGCACGGCAATTTTAACAACTACGCCTTTCTTGACAAAAAGCTCCAGTATCCGATAAATGGTGGACAGCCAGGGGGCTTCCCCTTCTTTTTCGATCTCGGAACAGATCTCCACAGCACTGAGAGGCTTGGGGGCATGCTCAAGGACAGAAAGTACACTCTCCCGCGGTTTGGTTCTTTTGACACCGGCAGGCCAGTTATTGTTTACTTCTTTCATGATCATCACCTCTTTCAATAACTGCATTAATTATAGAATATACGGGCTACATTTTAAACTCCGTTCGCCTAAGCATGGAAATTATTTGCTTGATAAGCAACATCACGACCAGGCAGAGGACGCCGATCAGGACGATAGTGCCCCCGGGTTTCAACTTCAGGTAATAGGATAGAAACAATCCAGTCACTGTAAAAGCAACCGCAAAGATGACCCCATAAATAACCGTCTGCCGATAACTTTTGCCAACCTGCATGGCGCAAGCCACCGGAACAACCATCATTGAGGAAACGATCAGCGCTCCCACCGTGCGGGCGGCAACGGATACCGTTACCGCCGTCAGTATGGTAAAGATAAAATTGATCACACCCACCGGAATGCCCGCCAGCCGTGCCGCCCTTTCATCCAAGGCAATATAGAATAACTCTTTGTACAAAAGGATGAAAGCAAGCATCACGATACAACTGATGCCTGCCACCAGGATCATTTCAAAATCACTGATCGATACGATGCTTCCAAACAAAAAGCTGTTAAAATTGGCCGCATTTTTGACATGACCGGATAACACCCCGGCCAAACCGATGCCTGCCGACATCACGATGGCGATGGACATCTCTGAGAATTTGGGGATTTTTTTACGGATAAACTCAATGCCCAAAGCAGCGGCGATACAGGCCGTAACCGCACCCAGTATAGGGTTGATTCCCATGATCAGGCCGGCGGCCACACCGGCCAGAGAGGTATGGGACAAGGCATCGCCGATCATGGAGAGGCGCTTCAGGACCACGATGATGCCAATACAGGGAATAATCACGGCCAGCAGAATTCCCACGATAAAAGCCCGGCGCATAAAATCATATTCCAGAATGGCAATCACACTCATATTTTCCTTTTCCCTCCTTCGAAAATTCCTGCCCAGGGTGCTTGTGCTTATGCAAAAGCTCCTCTTCGATCTGCGTTTTCCCCAGTTCCACAAGGGAGCCTTCTTCCAGACAGAGAATCCTTGACACATAATTGGCCGCCCGGCTGATATCATGGGTGACCATCACAATGGTCAGCCCGTTCTCCTGATTAAGTCTCGCCAGCAGCTCATAGAGGGATTGTACGGTTTGGGCATCCACTCCAGTGGTAGGCTCATCAAGAATCATAATTTCCGGGTCGCCGGCCAATACCCTGGCCAGCATAATCCTCTGCTGCTGCCCCCCTGAAAGCTCACCAATCATGCGCTTGGCGTATCCCTCCATACCCACCAGCTCAAGAGCCCGCTGTACTTTATCACGGTGCTCTTTCCCGGGGAACCGGAGCAGCCCGATCTGTGAAAAAAGATTAGCCCTGACAATTTCCTCCGCGGTAGCAGGAAAATTGGCGTTGGAGTGCTGCCCGGCCTGGGGCACATAACCGATTTTCGGCCAGTTCCTGAACCGGCGGCTATCCTGACCGAACAGACGGACAGAGCCTGCATTGGGAACGAGCTCTCCCAGGATAAGCCGCAGCAGGGTGCTTTTGCCGGCACCGTTGGCACCGATGATCGCGGCAAAATCTCCCTTATAAACAGAGAAGCCGATTTTTGAAAAAACCGGCTCATTTCCATAACTGAAACCTAAGTCATCTATTTCTATTATGTTAGACATGCACAACTCCTTATTGCAATGCCGCTTTCAACGCCTCCAAATTCTGACGCATCACGGCCAGATAATCATCTCCCGCCGCCTGCTGCTCATCACTAAGCCCTTCAATGGGACTGAGCACTGCCGTTTTGGCTCCGGTAGCTTTGGCAATGGTCTCGGCGACTTTCGGACTTACCAGCTCTTCAAAGAAAATAACCTTAACCTCATGCTCTTTGGCGAATTCAATCACCTCAGCCATCCTTGCCGGATCCGGTTCGGAATCAGGAGCCAGCCCTTCGATGCCAATCTGATTGAGTCCGTAAGCCCCGCACAGATAGCCAAAGGCCTCATGGGAAACAATAATATCCTTTTTCGGCAGAGGGGCAAGAGTATCCTTAAATTCTTTGTCCAGCCCATCCAAATCAGCTGCGTACTTTACATAGTTGGCTTCATAATAATCCTTGTTGTCCGGGTCGGCTTGAACAAGAGCATCCTTAATCGTCTCCATCTGCTTTTTGGCATTCAGGGGACTGAGCCAGGTATGGGGGTCATATTGCTTTCCTTCGTTCTCATGATCCTCCCCTTCTTCATGTTCTTTTCCTTCGTCTTCATGCTCATCTTCATGGTCGTGTTTATGGTGCCCCTCTCTGAGGGTAATATCTTTGGAGGCTTCCACAGCAATCAGGGCTTTATTCTGGAGGGATTCCAGAACATCCTCCACCCAATGCTCCATACCGGCTCCGTTATAGACAAAGACATCCGCCTTTTCCAGCCCCGTAATATCGGCGGCAGAAGGCTCCCAATCATGGGGCTCCATTCCGGCCGGGACCATATTCACTGCGGCAATCTTATCCCCGCCGATCTTTGCCGCAAAATCATACATTGGATAAAAACTGGTATAAACGGATAGCTTTTCACTTTGAGTTTGCTTATCATTCGTATTTGGAGAAGAAGAATTCTGCACCTGGCTGCACCCCGCCATCAGGAACAGAACCAAGCCTCCAACTAGGATTTTACTCCAAAGTCTTTTCATTTTCAATAAACCCTCCTTGAATTTTTTATGATTTTTTAAATGCATATAATTCGCATTCGCATTTTATTATAATTTGGGAAACTTTGGTTGTCAAGAATTTGTTCCCTGCCCTCTCCGGAATTTCCTTGTTCAAATAATTTAGGCCGAATTAGCTGCTCAAGCAACCGATTCGGCCTAAACTAAGAATCTTTTAGTCAATTATCCGTACCTATTAAAAATAGGTTATACTATTCAATCAATTGATCCGCTGTCACCGTTTGAATGCCTTGCTCCACCGCAGCGCGAATAACCTCGTCGGTGAAGCCACTTTTGGAGAACAGCCAGTAATCTATCCGGTTGTTTTTATCTTTTGGCATGAACTTCGCCTGCATCTGCCTCAGCTCGGAAAGGTTAAACGCACTGTTTTTATACTTGCATTCACCCAAGAGAAATCTTTGTTTGTTTTGGTCGGTAGCCATTATGTCCAGCTCATCGGTCTTGTTCCACCAACGTCCAATCTTAGTGAAGCGAAAGGGCAGAGCATTTTTCCGATTTTTCCGGCGCAAATACTGACGGCAAATGTCCTCAAATACATAAGAGGTATATCTGTCCAGCTCCGGCTTCACCACATAGCGCCAAACACCCTCGGCGTCTCCTGCCTCCAGCTCGGACAGGTTGGGGAACACAAAAGCATACCAAAAGCGGAAGAAGCTGTCGGTAACCTGATACACTCCCCGCTGAATATTTGCCTGTGCCTTGACGCCGTCCGCTACTGGAAACTCCCGAGTCAGGACGCCAAGGTCGATGAGATTCTTCAGATAGACACTCAGTTTGGTTTTTTCAATCTGTGTTTTCTGATGGATGTCGTTCATCCTGGTGTTACCCATGGCCACCGCCTCAATGATGGCGTTGTAAGTAGCCGTTTCCCGCAATTCCTGCCGCATGAGAAATTCTACCTCACTGTACAAGATACTGCCTCGGGAGAGGATATTGAGCCGGATATTTTCACCTAATGACAAGCTGTCGTCAAACTGTTTCAGGTAGTGTGGGATGCCGCCCAGCACGGCATAGGTGGTGATCTTATCCAGCGAGCTGTAGTGGGGCACGAACTGAATGGCATCGTAAAAATCCATCGCCTTCATCTTGAGAATACCGGTGGCCCGTCCATACAGCGGATTTTTCTCTGCTAAAATTTCCTTCTCAATAAAAGACATGGCGCTGCCGCAGAGAATAATCAGTACATTCTCATTTTTCAGCTTCTCATCCCACAGATTTTGCAGGATGGATGGAATAGCGCCGTTGCCCTTGACCATATAGGGAAACTCGTCTATGACCAGCAGTTTTTTCTCCTCACCCGGCAACTCTGCGACACTTCCCAGCGCCTGCGTCCAGTCGGAGAAGCGTTTGATGTATTGCGCCGCGGGCAGCCCTTTTTGCAGCATCCGCTCGCTGAATGCGGTCAGCTGTTGCTCATCGGGGCTCTCTGTGCAAGCGTAAAACACATGGGACTTGCCCTGGCAAAACTTCCGTAGAGTCTCGGTCTTACCCACCCGTCGACGTCCGTACAGGATTACAAGCTGCCCGCCTCTAGCGGTGAAGCGATCCTGTAAAAACTGTAATTCCTCTGCACGTCCAACAAACACAGCCGCACCCTCCACTCTTTATATAATCATAATTATTATAATCTAAATTATATAAAATTATACCGTCTGCAAGTAAAAAATACAAGTACTGCAGTTCCCTGCCCTCTCCGAATTTCCCCGACTAATATTTCGTGATATAGTTAGTCATATAGTTAGAAGTATAGCAAGTGGTAACGGCTTCCCGCCTTGTCTGGAGGAAGGGTACAGGGATAGCTTTAAGGAGGAGGAGGGTAACATGCCGGAAAACTCAACCATTCTTGTGGTGGACGACGATCCTGAAATACGGGAAATTATTCATATCTTGCTGCAAAGGGAAGGTTTTGCAGTGCAGGAAGCTACCGACGCAGACACCGCCTTGGCAAGGCTTACACCTGAGGTGGATTTGGCTATTCTGGATATTATGATGCCGGAAAAATCCGGGTTTGAGCTATGTTCGGAAATCCGCAAAACCACAACCATCCCCATTTTATTCCTGACCGCCAAAAACCAGGATACGGATAAAGCAGAAGGATTCACCTGCGGCGGCGACGATTACCTTATCAAACCTTTTTCTTCAATTGAATTGATTTCCCGGGTAAAGGCACTGCTGCGCCGCTATCTGATCTACCAAAAGCAAGAGCCTGCCTCTAAAAAAGAACTCAGGCTGGGGGATTTATATATTGATTTAGATACGGGAGCAGTTTCTCGTTCGGGAGAAAAAATCGCCCTGACCAGCATGGAATATCAGGTGTTTCGGCTCTTATTGCTCAACCGCCGCAAGGTTTTTTCCGCTAAGGAAATTTACGAATACATCTGGCAAGAGCCCTTTCTTCCTCTTTCCAATAACACGATCATGGTCCATATTAAAAACTTGAGAAGAAAATTAGAGAAGGATTTAGGGCGTCCCCAGTATATTCGTACTGTTTGGGGAAAGGGGTATTATATTGAATAGGGCAAAACGTGAATATAAGCTGTCCCAAACCTTGATGATAACGGCTGTTTTGGCATGCCTTGCTTCCGCTTTGCTTTTTCTCGGTCTGCAATACCTATCCCGCGGCATCATCCACGATTATTGCAAAAAACCGGAAGTAATTTCTGCTCATATCGAGAAAAAAATAACCAGCCTGCGGCAGTATATTAAAGACAATCATATCTCTTTGTCGGACCTGTCCGAATTGGATAATTGGATGCGGGGGAAGGAATTAACGGAGATTGTGATTTATCACGACAATATGTTGATCTATAGTTCGCATACCCTGTCGCCGAGCTTTTCTTTTCCCAGCCAACCCAAATTTCCCGACTTTTATCTATGGCATAATAAATATATATTGACTTTCCAGGAGGGAACCGCTGAAGTTTTTATCAAGGACTTTTTTGAACACCGTTATATAGATTATATTACTTATTTTAATTTGCTGGTGTTCTTCCTCTGTTTCATTACCATCATGGTCTTTTTCATCCATAAAAAGGTGTCCTATATCAATACCTTGGAAAAGGAAATAAGGATTTTAGAAGGGGGCGATCTCCATTACTCAATTACCATCAAGGGCAACGATGAACTGGCCTCTCTGGCCCAGGAAATTGATGAAATGCGCAAAGCGTTCATCGCACGGGAAGACTACGCTGAACGGGTTCGAGTGGCCACCAACACCTTGATGGCCGGTGTCTCCCATGATCTCCGCACCCCTCTTACGGCATTAATCGGCTATCTGGAGGTGCTGGAAGGTGAAGATATCCCGGCCAGGGAAAGCCCTTTCCTTCGCAAATGCAAAAATCGGGCCCTGCAAATTAAAGACTTGATTAACCATCTGTTTGACTACTTTTTTATATCCACCAACGATTATAAGGAGATTGACTTAAAGCATTACCCTGCTCAAGAAGTACTGAGAGAAATGATCCATGAGCATATCTATTTAATGGAACAGAGTGGCTTTACTGTTTCCTCCACTATTGAGCTGCCTGAGAGAACGATCAAGGTGGACCCAGGCATGATTCAGAGAATATTTGACAATATGCTCTCCAATGTGCAAAGGCATGCTGATCCTGCTCATCCGATCCGGTTGTATAGCACCATTGACTCCGGGGAGTTGGTTTTAGTCTTTGAAAATCATGGTCAGCATTCTCTGGAACCTACTCCCAAAACAGGCCTGGGCTTAAATAATTGCCAAAAAATCATGCTCCTGCATCAGGGGTGGTTTATATATAGGCAAAACGATCATGTATTCACAGTTCAACTTTCTTTCCCGCTTATCTAAGTGCTGCAACAAGAGGATGGCCAATTTTAAGCCATCCTCTTGTCTATAGTCCGTATTTTCTCCTCTGTTTCACTTCAGTTTTCCTAGGCACCCCTATCCCAAGATTGTTCCTACGTATTCCCAACTTTAATGACATTGTCACACAGGCGGTTGAGGAGACTGATCTCATGGCTGACCACAATCACGCCGATCTTTCTGCTTTGGCAAATATCGAGAAAACCATGCCAAATCCTGGCCTGGGTAATAGCGTCCAGCATAGTGGTCATTTCATCGGCAATAATATATCGCGTCTGTGGGTTCAAAGCACGCACAATACAAAAACGCTGCAACTCTCCGCCGGAGAGCTCGATAGGCCAGCGCTTCCGCCAATCTTCCCGGATGCCGAAAGCATCCAAAATATCCTGGGAAGGGGTATAGGTTTCGGTTAAGACATCCTCCATTTTCCAACGGGGATTGATGGCCTTTTCCGGGTGCTGATAGATCAATTGGACCGGGCGAAAGCCTTTTGGGGCCAAAGGCTGAGCATCCACGCTTACCCTGCCGGTCTGGGGATGGATATATCCGGCTAAAACCCTGGCCAACGTCGTTTTCCCGCAACCGCTGTATCCGGATAAACCAAGAACTTGGCCGGGTAGCACCTTGATGTTCATATTCTTAAAAATCCACTGATCCTTTTGATAACAAACCCCCAGATTCTCTCCGCTCAAAGCCATTATGCTTCCCACCTCAATTCCTGGCAGGCAAAATCATTTTGTGGTAAGGCCCGCCATAATTTTCTGGCATAGTCTGTTTGCAGCTGTTCCCCCGTTCCGGAAAAGGCAGATACCGGGGAGATCTCTATAGTTTGTCCATCCTTAATCACAGCAACGCGATCGGCAATTTCAAGGGCGGACATGATATCATGGGTGATGAGCATCACTCCGGCCCCTTCCCGGGCAAACTGCTGCAGCTGTTTAAGGATTTCCGCCAGAGCCTGGGGATGGATGCCGGGGGTTGGTTCATCAGCTATAACCAGCTTTACTCCCTCTCTGACGCTGGTAGCAAACAGCACCCTGCGCAGCATACCTCCCGATAGTTCATGGGGATAAAGCTTTCCGTCGCTTTCTTTTAAGCCGTAATGGGCAAACAGCATGTTCTGCCTTTCTTGTGCTTTTTGTTTAGCCAAGCCAATCTGGACCTGTTTGCCCACCGGCATCAAGGGATCCAGATAATTAACCGACTGAGGTATAAAGGAGATTTCCCGGCCCCTCAGTTCTTCTTTGCGCCTTTTGGTTAATTCTTCACCACGATACATAATACTACCGGAGCAAATGGCATTGGTAGGGAGAATTCCCAGAACGGCATGGGCCAGCAAACTTTTCCCTGAGCCGCTGGCCCCCACAACCGCGACGATCTCCCCTTCAGCGATATCCACATGAAGGTTGGCAATGGGCTGTATGAGACGTTTTTGAGTTCCTCTAAAATATTGGGAAAACCCAATGGACAGATTTTCTACTTTCAATAAAGGTTGGGCTGCTTTAAGCATGATTCCTACCTCCTATTCATTGGAGCTGGTCGGGTCCAGCAAGATCCTTAGTTGTTCGCCAATATTATCAAAGCTCTTGGCCACAAGAATCAACAGAATTCCCGGGAACAGGATCAGCCACCATTGGCCTGTAGAAAGATGGCTCATGGCTTCGGACAGAATAATCCCTACAGCCGGTGTTTGGGGTGACAGCCCAAAGCCTAAAAAGGTGAGGGCTGCCTCATGCAGGATGACATGAGGAAACATTAGGAACGAGCCAATCATAATTTGCGGAAATACAGAAGGCATGACATGTTTTCTGGCAATATACCAGGCGGACTTACCATAACTTTGGGATAGTTGGATGTATTCCGCACTCTTTATCTGCAACACTTCAGCCCGCACCACCCTGGCCAGTGAGGTCCAGTGGGTCATGGCGACGCCGATAACAATGCCCCGTATCCCCCCGCCCACGATATAACAGATTAGAATCATGAAGATCAGGTGAGGCATACCGATGAAGAGGTCAATGAGCCAGGAAATCAGCTCATCTATTTTTTTGCCGAATAGGGCGGCGGCGGTCCCGAGCAGGGTGGCCACAGTAACACTGATCACCGTAGCAAATATGCCAACGGCCAGGGACAGCCGCAGCCCTTTCATGGTTCGGGTAAACATATCCCGGCCCAGCCAATCCGTGCCAAACAAATGTTGCAAGCTGGGCATAAGGTTCTTGCTGGTATTGTTCACGCGAAGATTATCGCTGCTTAAAATAAAGCTAAATATAAGGATCAAACCGATCAGGCAGGCGGAAAAGCCAATCATCCAAATGATCTTTTTGCGCACATTACCTGTTTTTCCCATATCAAGAAGAACGTCCTCTTTCCTTCCTAATTGCTCTAGCATCTTAACTCCCCCCTTTTAATGCGCGGGTCGACAATGGTATTTAAGATGTCGGCAATAAAATTGCCAATAAAGACAAACAAGGAAGCGATTAAAATAATTCCCAGCAGCAGGGGAAGATCTCCTTTTAAGCCGGCGGTGGTCAGAGTGCTGCCCAACCCTGGATAGGCAAATACCTGCTCCGCCAGAACGGAACCGCCGAACAATTCACTGAAATAGGCAAACTGAATGGAAATAGCCGGAATAATGGAGTTGCGGAAACCATGGTTTTTGAAAATTTGCCAGGTTGTTTCTCCCCGTGCTCTGGCAAAGGTAACATATTCCGTATTGAGGATATCGATCATTTTTTCCCGGGTATGCATGGCGATATTGGCAACCCCTAAAAGGCTTAACGTCAAGGCGGGGAGAATGAAATGGCGGAGGCGATCCACCAAAGTAACATCGGCATCCGCTAAACCAATAGGTTTAGTCAGGCCAATCGGAAACATTCCTAACCAAACTGCAAATACAAGCAGTAAAATTAAAGCCAGCAAGAAAGTGGGTATGGAAACTAGAATATAACTGTACCATTTAATAAAGCGATCCAGCAGCTTCCCTCTTCTCATGGCGGCCACCGCTCCCAGTATATAGCCGAAAACACCGGACAAGAGCCATGCTGTTCCCATGAGCGCAAAGGATGTCATGGCTCTGCTTTTAATAATGTCGATAACGGGGACTCTATACAGCTTGGACATACCAAAATCACCCTGCAGCAGGGCCCCTGCCCAGGAAAAATACTGTTCCACAGGAGATTTGTTAACCCCCCAGTATTCCTTCAGCTTTTCCAGCTGTTGCTGCGACATCGAGGTATCACTGATCGCATAGGCATTGACCGGATCAATCGGAGACAAATGGATCAACCAGAAGGTCAGGATGGATAAGCCAAGCATCAGGGTAATCATGCGCAGAAAGCGCCTGAGGATTTTTTGAGACATGAACACAGCACCTCCCGTTTATGTAGCGGCCCCATTCAAACAGGTGCGTTCAAAACGCCAATGCTTCGGGCAGGCGTTTCAGACGCACCTGTTCTGATAGAGCGTTCAGCTTGATTGGCTTTATGGGTTGATTGACCACTCCGTAATATTGCCAAACAGCCCAAATTCATAACCATGGGAATGCATCAGTTGGTTGCCGATATTCACCTTATCATTGACAAGATACAAATGGTCCACCCGGGCCAACCAAACGATGGGAACGTCACCAAGGGGGCTGAAACCGGTTTTTCCATCCCATTGGGCCAGTTTCCAGTACTTGTTGGCTTCCTCCTGGGTAGATGCATGCATGGCTTTATCCAGATGATCATCCACTACAGGATGTATATAGTGAGTCATATTGTTATAACCGTGATTAAGTACCTTCGAGGAATACATGGTATACAATTGATGAGGGTGAAGCCGCCCGCCTCCCCATAAGCAGGCATTGGCCTTGCCCTGGATAAATATTTCATCCCAGGTAGCACCAATGAGATTGATCTTAATACCCAGGCTAAGGGCCTGATCGGCAACAGCTAAGGCGATGTCGCCGCGCAGCTGGTCACTGGAAGGAAAATATAAATCAAATTCTGCCTTCAGCCCGTCCTTCTCGACGATGCCATCCTTGTTGGTATCGGCCCAGCCGGCATCTGCCAGCAACTGTTTGGCCTCTTCAACCCGGCCATCCTCAATGACCGTTTTTTCATTAAACCAGGGTGTGCCGTCCACAATGGAATAGGCAGCCTTTCCGTATCCGTCCATGGTCACATCAATAATTCCCTGACGGCTTAACCCGATGTTCAATGCCTGGCGGATGGCCAAATGAGAGGTAATATCATTGCCGACTTTGACCTCGTTGGCGTTGATATACCCGGTTCCGCCGCTGGGCAGGACAGGAAGAGTAATCCCTCTGGAATCAACGCTTTCCAGAACGTGTAAAGTCATCCCCGGTAGGGTTTGCCCGGCAAATTTGGGAGGAATGTAACAAATATCAACTTGACCGGCCTTGGCCGCTGCAAAAGCGGCATCCTCTTCCAGCAGCAGGAAGGTGAGTTTCTTGAAGTGAGGCTCCTCACCATACCAATAAGGGTTATAGTCCATGATGATTTGTTCGCCGTCATTATACTGGGTTACCTGATAGGGTCCGGAGCCAATGGGATTTTTGGAATAATTGTCATCATAAATATGTTTAGGCACAATACCGATTTCGGAAAGCTGACTGACAAATGTGGAACGTGGCTCTTGCAAAGTAAACACGATGGTATCCTTGCCTGTAATCTCCATTTTATCCACAAAGGAAAGGTCAAAGGCGATGCCGTCTTCTTTCAGCATTTCATAGGTAAACAGGACATCCTCTATGGTAACCGGGTCGCCGTTGGAAAATTTGGCATCATTGCGGATTTTGAAGGTCCAGGTAGTGCCGTCTTTACTCGTCTCAAAAGATTTGGCAAGATCGCCGACAAAGGTTAAGTCCTTCGTGGCTTTAAGCAGCGAGCTGTGGGTTAAGCGGATTTGTCCGATAGCACCCCAGGTCTTTTTCGGATCGAACATCCCATAATCGGCCATTCCCACAGCCAGGACCAGTTCCTCCTTCTTCCCCTCCTCCGGCGCCTTTGAAGTCGTCGGGGAGGGACTGCACCCAGGCAGGCCAACCAAAAGAACGACAACCAGCAGAATCAGCAGGGGAGCGAACCGCTTCCGAAGCAAATGTAACTTGGGCTTGTTCATCTTTTCTACCTCCATAAAAATAGTTAACTCCCTTACCTGCACCTTTGCTCATGGGCGGGGAAACTCCGCTCCTCCCGGCAATTTAGGTATGCTCAAGTAAGTTAGCTGCCTCTAACTATAAAAAAACTCTTATATAATTTCAATTTCTTTCAGCTAATCTTTAGAATTCTTCAGAATCACTGACCCAAAATCATTGACCCAAAACAAAAAAACCTTTTCCAAACGGAAAGGGCTTTCTATCCTGTATTTAATAATAGTGTTCTGAACACGATATCCACCTCCCTAACATCCCGTAGGTTGTTTCGAATCCGGGGCATGAGCAGGTCTCCTGGCTTAAGTTCCTCATTAACTCCCGTCTTCCCGGATATAACTATCCAGTGACCTTATGGTGAGTTAACTCCCTTCTACAGTGGCGGGCACCGCGTCAGCTTTGACTGACTTCCCTTAAGATTTTTCCTCTGAAAAATCGTACTCGTCCCCATATGAAATTATAGATAGAATAAGAAATTTCTTGCCCAATTTCAATGCATTTTAGAGAATCTTTAGAATTCTTCAGAATTACCTTCTTCAGAATCACTCAATCTAAAACAAAAAAAGCGGATACCTCCTGCACGGGGATATCCCTTCTTTTCTTGAAAGCTTAGCCCGAAAGCAATGCCTCATAGCTGCACAGGCTGGTCAGGCGCCCCTGTTCGGTCAGTTTGACCACGCTGTTGTTTAACTCAATACATCCTTCCTTTTGCAAAAGGGCTATCAGATTTTTTGTAAGCTCCCCATCCAGGCGCAAATAACTTTGTATCTCAGCAAGGTTTGCTTCACTTTCCTCATGGTGATAAAGATGAAACAACAGTATCATTTTCGCAAAGCCTATTTTTTGATTGCGGCGTCTGCTCAGCGTGCTCACAAGCCCCCGGCCGGGAGCAAAGATAAAGACCAGCAAGAAAGAAATTCCCGTCATCATGGCCATACAACCGGCGATGGATACGTCCAGCAGGGCTGCCGCCCGATAGCCTAATAAGCCGTTGATGGCCCCGATCGCTCCGCTTAAAATCAACATCCGCTTTAAATCATCGGTAAGCAGATAGGCCGTAACCGGTGGGCCAATCATAAACGCTACCACCAAAATGGAGCCCACCGCCTGAAAAGCCCCTACCGTGGTAAGGGAAACCAGGGTCATCAGGCCGTAATGGACCAGGGTCGGCGCAAAACCCAACACAGAGGCCAGCATGGGATCGAAGGTGGCAAGTTTCAGCTCCTTGAAGAAGATGATGATCACCGCCAGGTTAATAAGCAAAAGAGCCCCTGTGGTATGAATGGCTTTCGCGCCGAGATCCACTCCCCCCACGATCATGCGGTCAAAGGGAGCAAAGGCCAGCTCCCCCAGCAGCACCGAATCAGTGTCCAAATGCACTGAACCCGCATAGCGCGTAATCAAGATAATGGCTATGGAAAAGAGGAGAGGGAATACGATACCGATGGCTGCATCTTCCGCCAAAAGCCGCGTACGCCCCAGCATTTCCGTCAGCCATACGGTGACGACGCCCATTAACGCCGCACCGGCGATCAGAAACGAGGAGGAAAGATCATGGGTGACGAAAAAGGCCAGCACAATGCCCAGCAGAATCGTATGGGTGATGGAATCCGACATCATGGCCATTTTCCGCAGCACCAGAAAGACACCGGGCAGAGCGCAGGCCACCGCCACAATGACGGCAATGAGTTGTATTTCAAATTGTGGGGACATCAGGCCCACTCCCTTCCAGTTTCAGCATCAGCTTATTCTTCCTGTGCCGGTATACCCTGTGCAGAATACCTCTTCCCGGAGCAAACAGAACACTGATCACAACGAGGAGACTGGCGCACACCACAATGGCCGGTCCTGTGGGCAATTTAGGCACCGCAGAGCTGGCGGCGGTTCCCACCACACCGGACACAGCGCCGAAAGCGGCGGCAAGCCAAACCATCACCCCTAACTTATTGGTCCATTGGCGGGCGGCTACGGCCGGACTAATCAACAGTGCACTCATGAGAATGACCCCTACCGTCTGCAGACCGATGATAATGGTCAATACAATCATAAACGACAGCAGTAAGTTCAGCTTTTTGGGGGAAAAGCCCAGATTATGGGCAAAATCACTGTCAAAGACAAAGAGTTTAAATTCTTTCCAGAACACCAGGACAAGGAGCAGCAAAACCGCACCGCAGACGCTCATCAGGATAATGTCCCTTTGCAGTAAGGTGGAAGCCTGGCCGAAAATGAAGCGCTTGAGCCCTGCCTGGTTGGAATTGGGGATCTTTTGCACATAAGTCAGCAGAACCATCCCCAAGCCGAAGAAGAAGGACATCACCAGGGCCAGAGCGCTGTCAAATTTGATGCGGGTGTGCCGGACAATACCCACGATCAGCGCCGTGGCGATCAGTCCGGAGAGCAAGGCCCCCAGAAGCAGGATTTCCGTATTTTTGCTGCCGAGCAGGATAAAGGCGATGACCACGCCGGGCAGGGCGGAGTGGGAAACCCCGTCGCCCAGAAGGCTTTGCTTCCGCAATACGGCAAAGCTTCCCAATACCCCGCTGATCATCCCCAAAAGAGCCGAACCCAAGGACACTGTTTGAAACGTATAGTCATTAAGTAAGGCAAGCCAAGTGTTCATATCACACAACGCTCCTCAAAAGGGCACCGGTACTCCGGTAAGCCATTTTCAAGTTTTCCTCATGAAAAACCTCTTCCACCGGTCCGCTGGCAATCACCCGCAGATTGATCAGGGTCACCCAGTCGAAATAATCGGCCACTGTCTGAAGATCGTGATGGACCACCACCACGGTTTTTCCCTGCTCTTTGAGTTCCTTCAGGAGCAAGACAATGGCTTTTTCCGTTTGGGCATCCACTCCTTTGAAGGGCTCATCCATGAAGTAAATCTCGGCCTCCTGGGCCAGCGCCCGGGCCAGGAACACCCGTTGCTGCTGGCCGCCGGAAAGCTGGCTGATCTGGCGGGAGGCGTATTGCTCCATTCCCACCTTTTTCAGCATTTGAGCGGTCAACTCATAATCTGCCTTGCGGGGCCGCCTGAACCAGCCCAGCTTACCGTAACAGCCCATCAGGACCACATCCTGCACCGTGGCCGGGAAATCCCAGTCCACACTGCCGCTTTGGGGAACGTAGCCGATACGGTTTTTCAGGGAATGGCCCTCGCCCTTTCCCTCGCTGAAGCAAATTGCCCCGGTGACGGGCGTCAACAGCCCCAGCATCGCCTTAATCAAAGTTGTTTTTCCTGCCCCATTGGGCCCGACCACCGCCATCAAAGTTCCCTTGGGTACCTTAAGATTAACATCCCATAAAACCGGTTTGGCATCATAGGCCACGGTGAGAGTTTCCACCTCTACCGCATGCTCCATCCCCTTCATATCCACATCTATCCCTCCTATGCTTTTAAAGCATCCACAATCGTGTCGATGTTGGAGCGGAAGGTTTTGATATAGGTCTCGTCGCCGGATCCTTCCCCGCCCAGGGAATCGGAATACAGCTCCCCGCCGATGGCCACGTCAAATCCTTGGGCCTTAACCGCCGCCTGCAAGGCTTGGATGGTTTTGGGCGGCACCGAGGACTCCACAAAAATCGCCTTGATCCGCCGTTCGACGATAAAGCTTGCTAAGGCGCTGACATCACTGGTTCCCGCTTCAGAATCCGTGCTGATGCCCTGAAGGCCCCGAACCTCGAAACCATAGGCGTTGCCAAAATACTGAAAAGCGTCATGGGCCGTGATCAGAACTCTCTGCTCTTTGGGCAGCTCAGCAGCCCGCTTTTGGATATAGGCATTCAATTCATCAAGTTCTGCAAGGTACCGTTCCAGATTGGCTATGTATGAGTTTCCATGTTCCGGATCAGTCTGGGCAAAACCTTCTGCTACACCTTGGGCCGCTTGTTTCCAGAGTGTCACATCAAACCAAATATGCGGATCATAGACTCCTCCATCGTCTTCGGATACCAGCAATCCCGATTTGTCTATCCCTTCTTCTACGCAAATAACAAAGACGTTCTGAGCAGATAGATTTTCAAACAGTTCGCTCATTTTTCCCTCAAGGTGCAGCCCATTGTAGACTACAACATCCGCCTTTTGCATCCGCTCCACATCCCCTGCACTGGCCTGATAGAGATGGGGGTCAATTCCCGGCCCCATCAGACCGTTTACACTAACATGCTCTCCACCGATCACACCGGCTAAATCTGCAAGCATAGTCGTCGTGGCCACGACATTCAGCGAACCTTCCCCGGATTCCGTTTTGTCAGCTGTCTGGGAGCAGCCTCCCGTCAACAGAATCAAACTCAGTACAATACCCAACATTTTTTTAAACTTTTTATTCATAGCGAACCCTCCTGTTATGTTTTTTAGTCTTGGTGTTAGGTAAGGGAAATACCCTTTCTCTTGACTAATCCAATCTATGAATCCTAAGGAGGGAGTGTTACGAATAGACTAGACTAAAATTAAAAAAAAGGATTTGATAAGCTATGGATAACAAGTCCGGCTCTGAGTATCGTACAGTACGCGGCTATCAAATAGCTAACTATCAGGAAAACAAGCTGACTCCTGCCATGGAGGATTATATGGAAATGGCTTGCCGGCTTTGTCTGGAAAATGGCTATACACGGATCAATAAACTTGCGGAGCTATTAAATGTGCGTCCCTCTTCAGCATCAAAGATGATTGCCAAGCTGAGCGAGCTGGGCTATTTGCAATATGATCTTTACGAGAGCATTCTCCTGACCGAGAAGGGAAAGGAAACCGGTACCTATCTTCTCTATCGTCATGATACGGTGGAGCAATTTCTGAGACTGATCGGAAATATTAATCCTCTGGAGGAAACGGAACTGATTGAACACTCCCTCAATGTCTCTACCGTATTGCAACTCCATACTTTGTTGAACTTCTTTGCCCAAAACACTGCTATTCAAGAAGGCTATGAGACCTTTAAAAAAGCTGCTAAAGAAAACCCGGCTTCGCCGAGCCTTTGATTCATATCCCTAGTGAAGTGAAGCCGTTAATTGCACCAGTGAAAAAATAAACGGACTTTCCCTATGCCGGATTCATAGGAAAAGTCCGTTTATTGGTGTTTTTGCTGCAGTTTCTGGCAACTTTTGTGCTATTATACAAATAGAAAGGTACTACGTTAGGCGAGGTAGAACTTATGAAATTTAAAAGAGTGACCTTAGACAATTTGGCTTCCGAACATATTTGCTGTGCCCTCACCGATAAAAAAGGCGAAACCTGTGTCGCATCAAAAAAGGCCTGGCTTAGTCAACGCTTAGGCGAGGGATTGGTCTTTGACAAACTCGATGTACGGGGAAAAGTTTTTATCGAATATATCCCGGCTGAAAAAGCCTGGTGCCCCATTACAGCCAATCATTATATGTTTATTAACTGTTTCTGGGTTTCCGGGCAATACAAGGGTCAGGGCTATGCTAACTTATTGCTGGAGCGTTGCCTGGCTGATGCCAAAGCAAAAGGAAAGCAAGGGCTTGTGGTTTTATCTTCCGAAAAGAAAATGCCCTTTCTCTCCGATCCGAAGTACCTGAAATACAAGGGCTTTCAGATCGCCGATCAAGCGCCTCCCTATTACGAACTGCTTTATCTTCCTTTCAGTCCCCAAGCAAGTGTTCCCCAATTTAAAGCTTGTGTGAAAAACGGCCCTATTGATGAGGAAGGATGGGTTGTCTATTATACCAATCAATGTCCCCATACCGAAAAATATGTTCCGCTCCTCATCGATCATTTAAAATCAAAAAAGCTTGCCGGCAAAGCCGTCAAAATTGAAACAAGGGATCAGGCACAAAAAGCACCCAATCCTTTTACCACCTATGCTCTTTTTTATAACGGCCAATTTATTACCAATGAAATCCTTACCGAAAAAAGTTTTGATAAGCTTTTTACCAAATTAAATCCCCGCTGAAAACCCTTCCCATCATCATTATCTCTAAAACTACAGCTATCGGCCCGAGCCGTTTTTCATCCTTTGCTGGTGGTGCTGTAGCAGAGGCATGGGGGCCTATTCTATATCCTGCGCACTGAGCAGACCGGCGAAAGGATGGGCACTCCGTTTTCGTCATAGGTTATATTGGCGATCACCCCATAAACTTCTTTCAGCATGGAAGCCGTAATGACTGCCCTGGGTTCCCCCGAGCTGTAGAGGGCGCCCTTTTCATCAACCACCACAATATGCTGGGCATATCTTGCCGCAAGATTAATATCATGCAGAACCACAATCAGATCCACATTTTGCTCGGCCACTATTTTCTGCAGAAGTTGACACAGCTCTAACTGCTTTTGCAGATCAAGGGAGTTGACCGGCTCATCGAGAAGCAGGACTTGAGGATTTCTGACCAATGTTTGGGCAATAAAGACCAGCTTTTTTTGCCCTCCGCTTAATTCCGAAAAATTGCGGGAGGCCAGATAGTCTATATTAAGGGAACGCAAAGTATCCATAACAATGCTTAAATCTTCATCCGCTACCTTATAACCCAGTTCAGGCAATCTCCCTAAAATGACCATTTCCAAAACCGTAAGGGTCGATAGCTCCACATCCATTTGGGGCAAATAGGACATGAGCTTGATTTTATCCTCCGTACACATGGCGGTAATGCTTTCTTGGCCGTAAAAAATCTCCCCCTCATAATCCAACAGACCGAAAATGGTTTTAAGCAGGGTGGATTTTCCCGCCCCGTTAGGACCAAGGATGACATTAAAGCCTTTGGCAAAGGTAAGATTAAAATTGGCAAACACCTTAAGGGGTGCTTTGCTTTTTTTATAGGTTTTATAGGAGAAACTTAAATTATCTACCCTTAACATCACATACTCCTCATTTTTTTACTGAATATAATGGCAATAAAGAAAGGAATACCAATAACTGAGGTAACCAAGCCGATGGGCAGGATAACCCCTCTGACCATCAGCTTGCTGATGACAAAAGCCAGACCCATGACAAAAGCACCCAACAGCCCTGATAAAGGCATAAAAAATCGTTGATCTTCACCGACCAGCTGACGGGCAATATGGGGGGCGATCAGACCGACGAATCCTATGGTCCCCACAAAGCAGACCGATACGGCAGCCAGCAAAGAGCTTACGAAAATAACCATTCTCCGCACTTTGGCCGTATCGACACCGATACTTCTGGCTTTGGTATCATCCAGGGTCATTGCGGTCAGTTTCCAGGCATTTTTGAACAAAACCAAAAAACACACTATCAGCACCACAAGGACAATAAAAAATTTGCCCCAGGTGGTTTTCAATAAGCTGCCGAAATTCCAGAAGATTAAACTTTGCAGTTTATCCTCGTCGGCGACATACTGCAAGATCATGGTCAGAGAGTTAAACAAGAAATTTAACGCTACCCCAAAAAGAATGATGGCCGTTTTATTGATTTGTCTCTGCCTGGAAAAGGTATAGATGGCCACTGCCACCAAAAGGGCAAAGGCGAAAGCATTGACCGTCACAGCCAGGGTTTCCGGGACCTTCAGCACATTAGCGTTCAAAATCAATCCCATGGCCGCTCCGAAGGAAGCGGCGGCGGAAATTCCCAGGGTATAAGGACTGGCGATGGGATTGCGCAGGATGGTTTGCAATTCACAGCCGCTGATACCTAAGGATGCACCCACCACGATGGCCATAAGAGCCATGGGTAAACGGATATCCCTGATGATCATGGAGTTATGTCCATCCCCTTCTCCCGTGAGCAGCACCCGCAATACTTCACTAATCGCTATGGAAGAGGAACCGATGGAAATATTCAGGACCACTAAAACGATCATTGCTAGTGAAAAGCTCATAATCAAAAAGATTCTTCTCTTGATCAGCTGATTATATAATTTGCGGTTGGCATTTTCTTCATGCTTAATCTTGATTCACTCCTTAGCCTTTCTTGGCTGAAATCAGCTCAAACCGGCATCCAAAAGGGCTGCGGATCGTTGGCGCCAACTTTCCGAAGCCCTTTGCCGTTTTTATTTTTTTAAGGAAGTACTGTTTTCAAGGCCCGTAAACCAGGTGCTGATATCGCTGTCCACCAGCATAAATTTATCGAAAAATTCATCAAGGACCACCTCCGGATCAAGGTCTGCGAATTCTTCAGGATAGAAGAGCTTGGCCATCTTCAGACAAGGATAAAAGGCATAAATGGAACGGCTGGTTGAATGGGCAAATTCATAGACCTTGTTATTTTTAACCGCCTGCAAATTGCTCCAGCCGGTTCTGTTGATAATATCGTACTGTGGGGGTTCTTTCTTTTTATTAAGGCTGTCCAGCCAACCGTCATTGACACCGCTGAGAATGATATAATCCGGATCAGCTTTGATGACATACTCGGGATCAAGGGTATTGCTGCTTCCTCCCGCGGATGCCTTATCTAAAAGCACGGCATCGGCAATATTGTCACCGCCGGCAATAGCAATGGGCAGACCCCACCCGGAAACGCTGGTTCCTGTGCTCCCGAAGACCTCGGAGTAGCCTGACTTTTCATAATAAACCGTGGGCTTATCCTGACGCTGGGCAAGATTCTTGGCAGTAATGAGTCCATACTGCTTATCCATGAACGCCACGACTTCGGCGGCTTTTTCTTCTTCCTGGAATATCTTGCCCAAGAGCTTCATGGTCTCCTGAACCGACTTATCTAATTTTTTGCCGGGTACATCGATGAGCACGATATCGATTCCTGCCGCCGCAAGCTGATCTTCTATTTCCAAGGCATATTTATGGGCAGCCATGGCTGAGTTGACGATGAGAACATCGGGATTCATGGACAGCACCATTTCCAGGTCAAAGGGCGCGTTATGATCGGAGATCTGGCCTATATGCTGGGTATAGTCCCTAACCAGGGGCTTATACAGCTGGGCATATTTTTGAATGCCACCGCCGCCGTCCTGTCCGGAAGCAACCAGCATTGAAAAGGCCTCCTTCCCTTTCAGCGGTATAATATAGTCGATGACATCCATGGTGCTGATAGCATAGGAGGAAATAGGCAGGTCAATGGTTACCTCTCTGCCTTTGACATCCTTTATGGTTATAGAACTTGTCGTCTCTTTTTTAACGGGCATGGTATCCTTATTCAGAGGGGATATTACATTCGCGCTCCCCTCTTCAGCAGCGACATAGCCGTATTGAACAGGATCTTGACCGGCTTCCTTTAAAGCCGCGGCCACCCCATTGATAATCCCCTTACTGGTCAGTGTCGCACCGGCAACCACATCCACATCCAGGGACTGAGCTTCAATAATACGCTGGGGTATTTTCTCGATGGCGATGCCGCCAACATCCTCAGTTTCCGTATTTTCGCCTACAGTAATCTTCGTGATTTTTCCTTCCTTATCCACGTCCGCTGTCACTTCAAGATCCCCGTGATAACCGGGCGCTTTCGCCGTGTAAGTCCCGGCTGCAACTGCTTTTTCAGCAGGTGGGTTTTCCGCCGGTTTGTTGGCAGCTGCTGAATTGCAGCCCCCCAGGAGCACCATCATGACGATGACCAATAAAGCAGCTGTTTTTTGTCTATAGCTTTTCTCCATTGTTCTCCACCTTTCTTTCTGACTTCTTCTCGTTTGAGCATCCAAGCTTCTGCCCTGGTTTCTTACGTCTTCCGCTTGATTTTGGGCAAAGAAAATAAACCACCCTCCCCTCCGGAAAATGAATTGTAGTTTTATCAACAGGCAGGTCTCCTGGCTCGCGCCTTTATTTATCGCCTTCCCAGTCTTCGCCAGTGGCATGAAGATAAATAAATCTTTAACGGCGCTTACAGTAACGGGGGTTGCTCAGGATTTGCACCTGATTCCCTTTTCATTACTTACGTAAACCTGTCAATAGTTTCTTATTCAGCTTTAAACAACCAAACTATATCCCTTTATCGCTGAAACCAGTCTCGTTCAATTGACCAGTGGTTAGGTCGATATAAGGCTTAATATCAAGTACAGGAGTATTATCCAACATATCCACTCCTTCGAAAAACAAGCGGTTACCCTCTCTTTTCCTGAACCGGACTATGGACAGGCCGATGCCGTTGGGCCGGTTGGGAGATCGTGTGGAAAACACACCCATGACCTGATTGTTTCTGCGGGAAAGGGTCGTCAGCTTATATCCCGGGGATTTATGAAAATAAAACAAAATGGCCCCATAGCCCCCTGCTTGGATATCGGCAATACCTTCCTGGTATTCTTCGAGAACTTCAATAACAGCCATCGTTTCTCCCGAAAGAGTGCTTTGCCTGGGGGCGTCGCCCTTTTCCTTATAAGGAGACCGGATATATCCGATCGGTTTCATTAAGATCTCCACTGACTTCTCCTCCTCAGACCGTCTTTTTACCTGTGCCTGCGTTCATAATCGGCGATATTATCCAGCATTTTATATAAAATCCGCCTGGCGGTTTCCCGCTCCTCCTCTGTAAAATCTTTGGCCAGAATTCGGTTCAATCCTTTAAACACTTCATGAAATTCCTCTTCAAAATCCCTTGCTTTTGCTGTAACATAGACAATTTTTTTACGGCCGTCTTTAGGATCTTCTTCCCTGTATACATAACCTTCTTCTTCAAGCTTTTTCAAGGCTCTCGCTGTGTTTGCCTTATCGATATTGAGTAGTTCGCTTAGCTCTTCCTGGGTTATGCCATCGTAATTAAACAGCAATTGGGTCAAAAATGCCCATTGTCCCTGTCCGATGTTATAGTCTTTGATATTTCTGCCGATATAGGTCTGACTATAACGATCGATGGCTGAAATAGCCTTGATCAGTGATTTTCTTTTGTCTATACGCTCGTTCATGCTCTTCCCTTTGCTTATGTAGTTAGTAGTTCTGAATAACTAGTTGCGAAAGCAACGAATTATTCCTAATAAATTTACTTTATTTGATGCTTTTCAACACACGTTATTAATATGCTATACTATTCAATCAAATCTGTCAATCATCCTATTCAAGGAATATGACTTTTTCTATAACAACAATGGGCGGGTCGTACATGACAAGAGTTGAGGAGACCATCCCACTGAGAAAAAGATTGAATCCTACTTTACCCGATAAGAGATCCACGCTGCCAGCCGCCCTACGGTTCTCATGAGGATAATCCGCGCCAGCGCCGATGTAAACCTACCGAATTTACGGTATAAAATATTAAATAAAAAATAAGATTTGCGCTGGGCCTTATGTTCCGGCCTACGGCGCCATATATTGGGAAAGGAATAAAACTCAAAGTAGATCCATAGATAGCCCTTATCTAATTCCTCTGCCGTCATTCCCTTGGGCTGAAAGACCACATGAGCAGTATTGTACTTTGACAGCTCATGATCGAGTATGCGGCCTTCCTCTTTCATCCGGCCATGCAACTCTGTGCCGGGATAGGGAGTGAGAATATGAGAAGTTAAGGTTTCAATTTTGTTCCTGACCAGCCAATCCAGTGTTCTCTGAAAAACATCCGGTTCATCCCCGTCCAGACCAAAGACCATGCTGGCATTGATCATAATGCCCCGGCTGTGAATTTCCGTGATAATCTTTTCATACTTCTCGAACTGGTTATCCTTATTTACTCCATGCAATGAGGAATTATTGATCGATTCAAAACCGATAAAAAGGCTCTGGCAGCCCGTCTCCGCCATCAAATCCAGCACATCGGGATAGTCGGCAATTTTCGTCGTGACGGCAGCACTCCATTTTAACTCCCTGCCCTGCAGATTATTAAGCAGTTCACGAGTATAGGCGGGCACACCGATGAAATTATCGTCAATAAAAAGGATATGCCGGGTTCCCAGGCCTTCAATATCTCTGAGCACATCCGCAACAGGGCGACGGATATACATCCTGTTCCGGCAGCTGTTATAGCAGAAGCCACAGCGGTTGGGACAGCCGCGGCTTGTGGTAATGATATTGGTATAGAGGTAGCGGTCTTTATCGATTCTGTTATAAGCCGGCGAAGCAATCTCCTCGCCCCGGAAACCTGCCATATCATGATAGACCCGTTGTAATCTGCCTTCTTCCGCATCTTCGATCATCCGTGTCCATACCCGCTCGGCGGCGCCAATACAAATAGCGTCGAAATATCCACTGCACTCGTCCGGGCTGCTGGTAACATGGATCCCCCCGGCCACGACAGGTATCCCCAGCCGGCGAAACTTTTCAGCAATCTCTACAGCCCTGGGCATGACATCCAAAGTAATGGTGATGCCAACCAGCTCCGCGCCGCAAGCATAATCTATTTTCTCCACATTCTCATTTACCATAATCACCTCGTGACCCTCAGGTGTGAGACCCATCAGAGTAAGCAATGACAAGGGAGGAGCCATCCGGGTCTTTAGATCCGTATCCATAGGCCTTTTATTCATTTTAGGCTGGATCAGTACAATTTTCATAATCTCTTATCTCCACTGCTGTTTTCCAGCTTCTAATTTCCAGCTACTATCTTCTATCTTTTAGCTTTTATCTACTATCCACCAGCTTCTATCTTTTACCTCCATCTGCATATCAGCACATAAACCAGATCCGCCAGGACTACCGTCACCCAATGGATAACGATAAACAGCGTAAACTTTTCCACAATACCGTTAGGTTCACTTAAAACCAGCAAATAGAATATGGCAATAGCGGCGAGAGTAAGAATCGTCGCTACCGCCAAGCACTTGAGCAGGACGTCTGTGTGATATTCATCATAAGGGTGCCTGCGCGTCAAAAGCATCAACACAACCAAAATAGACAGGGCTATCAGGGTATAGGCGATGTAAGCATGATATCCGGACGCCAGAAAATGGCTCCAGCCGGTCCAAAAGGAATCTCTGCCGTCCGACCGGTCGTAGTACAAAATATTAACAAACTCAACATGACCGGAAGTTATCAGAAAGATTAAACTGTAGAAAGCAGTAAAGAGGCTTAGTCCGATAGCATTGGTGGCCGGATTCTTAAGCAGTTGCTTCATTTTCTATCCTCCTCAATGAAAAGAAAGAGTTCCTCAATGGACACCTTAAAAAGTTTGGCCAGATCATAAGCAAGCCATAGGGAAGGATCAAATTTACCTGTCTCTATGGCATTGATGGCTTGACGGGAAACTCCCACTTTTTCTCCCAGCTCTTTTTGAGTAAGTCCCCATTCTTCGCGAAGACGCTTTACATTATTCTGCACGGCATTACCCCCTGTTATGATGTCAGGTACACCTTACATAAAAATAGCAGATCGGCGGTATGGTGTCAAGTCAACCTTACATTATGGATAAAAAACACTATATTCCCTCCATCCTTCTCTATTTTTGCTCTAATAAAAAAACCGCACGAACTAATCATGCGGATCTTTTATGCTGAGAATCAGGTGACAAAAGATGTTATGGATAAATTATTGCCCCAGCATTTCATCAAGATAGGTTTGGGCTTTTGCGGGGTTAGCCATTGACTTATCCATCGGCAGGTCAAACACGACGCTTGCCCCATCAAAATTCGGGTCGGCTGTCAGCACACCCGTATTTTCATCATACTTAAATGCCTCTGAATTGTAGAACGAGCCAGTATTAACGCCGAGATATAAGCCTCTGTCAGCAAACATGGCTACTTCGTCGCAGTCAATGATTCGGTACATTACGCCATCCACGACATTTTCGATATAGCCGCCGTTCAGGGTATGGGCATTGACTTGCCACGGCTTCAGCCCCTTGATATAGGGGGAAACATAGAACGACGGGTAATTCTCATCCTGCGCAGCCGGCATAGGCCTCCCGTCCTTCTTTTGGATGGCAACCACGGTGTAGGTGCGGTCGCTGAGAATATCGCCATTGCTGTTGTAGGTGGGGTTATCGGTAATGTCCTGGCCCGACACAAGGCCGAGCAGGGTAAATGTATAATCGCCTGATGAAACGGACTGATTGATGTGCCACCAATCCTTTCTCGACAAGTTTTCTCGCTTTGAATAATCTGCTCTTGACCGTACCGGCCGGTAACTTCAAGGTTACGGCTATATCCGGCACACTCATTTCCACCGTATAGTACAGGATTGTCGGGATTTTGAATTTATCAGGCAAGGCTTCAACCAATTCCTGGACGATACGAATTTCCTCCTGCTCCATAAAGCTGACTTCCGTACTGACGTTACTCGGCACATTTTCGTCTAACGGCTCTGCGGGAGCCAAGCGGTTGCGGCGGGCATACTTGCGTTTCCAGCCTTTCCAGATAAAAACGGCTGTGGAAAAGATAAAGCCTTTGGGATTGGCCGAATCATTTAATTTGGGTAGTTGTTCAAATATCTTTGAAAATGTTTCTTGAAATAAATCGTCTGCATCCTCTCTGGAATATGTAAGGCTGCGGCAAAACTTATAAAGGGAATCGCCGTACTCGTCCACGAGGCCGGCAAGCATAACAAGTTCCAATGTAGACCTCCTTTCGAAATCCCGTACACCTGTAAATAGTCGCGGAATCATGAACGGTTCACTTATATATAAAGATTCCTAATCAAAGAATAGGTATCAGGTATGTAGATGAATACAAAGCAGGGCTGATGCAAAACGAAAACTATTGTTCGTTGAGCAGCAGCCCCTTCTATTCCCATATCTTTATTTTTAAGCATTTTTTTGTTTGTCCATATACATCAATTGATCTATTCTTTTCAGAAAAGCCGTGGTTGTCGTTTCCGGTTCCTTTGCACAGCAATCATAGCCGATGCTGAGGCAGATCTCATAGGGAGTTATCTTTTCCAGATTAAACTGCGACACTTTTTCACTAAACCTCTGCACCGCTGAGATAAGCTCCGCCCGGTCATCAATTTCCATAACTATAACAAACTCATCTCCACCGTATCTGGCGATAAAATCCGTTTTTCGGAAAGTTTTTCTAAGAATTTGCGCTGTATATTTTAATGCCTGGTCGCCACTGTCATGCCCATAGGAGTCGTTGATGGTTTTAAAAGAATCTATATCAATCATAATACCGGCAATCAGATGATGGCGCTGATTTTTTATCTTCTCCTGAAGATAATTATCAAGATATCTCCGATTATAAACACCTGTCAGATAATCCGTATTCAGCTGATCTTTTTGGATATTGATAAAGATAATCAAGATAGATAAGGTTGAAGCTATCCAAATCATGACTGCTCCGGGAAACATGAATTGAATAACCCCGCCTACCATCGGCGGAATGGCAAAAAAGAGCAGGTACGCATACTCTTTTTGATCGATTTTTTTCCTGTTCCTGATTAAGAATGCGCTGGTGTAAATGATCATATAAAGGCATATTCCTAACAGAAGAAAAATAAAACGGCCTCGATGATAACCATTGTCCTCGTCAAAGATAAAGTAAATATTCGTAAAAATACTGGCAACGGATAAAATCAAGTTGACTAAAACCGGAAGGAGTATGGGGAATAACACTTTGGTCAAACGCTCTTTGCTGCTATAAATATAAAAATCCACATAATAGTACCAGATCATACAAATGACCGGATTTAAAGTATTATAGAATATGATTGACGCTATACTCAGCGTTCTCGCCAGGCTGCCCGGCTCACCATCTAAGATCCATAGCATCGAGTCCAACACCAAAAGAAGAACATTGGTGGAAATCAAAAGAAAAAAAAGCTTCTGATCCAGTGAATACTGACGGTCTGGGCGACGCATGTTCAAAAAAATTACGCATAAGATGGTAATCGCAAAAAAATTTAATTCCACATAGTGTACTATCAATGGCATCATTATAGGGTCACTTCCTCAGAACTTTAAATCTTCCTATTTTCCAGCGCCATGCCACAAACAAGTGAAACTGAGAGCCTTAATATCTTTAATTCTACAAAATAGATCATAAAACCTTGTCGTGGCCGTTTTTTATATATTCCAGAACACGATCAGCTCCTAATCTATAAAGAAAACCCCGGCTTCGCCGTGCCTTAAACCCATGCTTGCAAATGAGGCGAAGTCGCTGGTTGCCCTTATACTAACTGGAATCTTGTCTTTCCCAATACTCCTTCAGTTGTTGAATTGCCTATAGATTTACTATATAAATAAAAAAGCCTGGCCTAAAGCCAAGCTTTTCTATTCGTTTAAATTTCAGTTGAATCCAGTTTAAAGTTTTTCTTATTATTGGCCGGTAACCTGGGATTTAGTCTGCTGGACTTCATCATCTTTAGCCATAAGAGCAGGCTTATAATACCCTTTAGCCTGGGCCATCTGGAACAGCTTATACTGGGATGCTTCATCGTTATTGCGGATCTGTTGAATGGTAGAACGCAGCTCGGGGTTCGCGCATTCGGAAATAGTGTTGGCATAGAAGGTCAGACTGCTCTTTACAGAGGAAAGAGCATCATTGACCATGACTTTTTCGTCTATCATTTCTTATTTCCTCCTTTAGTTCAAAAAGCCTAACAATTGTTGTTTGGTTTTCATAGCATCCTGTGCACCATCTGAAAAAAATTGCTTAATTTCAGGATCGGTCGCTTGCTGGGCATAAGCCTGCAATTTTTGGTGGGCAGTTTCATGAGCACCAATCAAATGGCGCAGATTTTGCAGTTCAACTTGGTTTAATTGTGACATATTAAAAACTCCTTTCAAGATATTTCCGTACTTAGTATTTCAGAATGCAGGCATAATATTCATGATAAAACACTCAGTTTCCAATCATACCGTTTCGGTATATCAAATTCATCCTATGACACGGGGCTTTCACTATATCTCTATACTTTCAAATCTTGTTGCATAATGAAATTTTAATAGCTTGGTCATTTGTGTGTTGACGATTTCAATATGATCCATCTTTCCAAAATTCACTAAAATCTCCAAGCGAATTTCCCGCTCATCCCCTTCATTAAGATCATAGTAGGGGGGTTGATGGTTTTGCGGAGGAAGCATCCAGGTACCCCCATCAGGATTATAAGTCAAATGATTCATACGGAGACTGCCTTCAATCACAGTAATTTTATATATACATTTGCCGACCTGAACCGGAAGCAGACAGGAATTTGGTCCAAGGCTGAGCTGCCCACTAAGGGTGATGATATCGTCCAGGTATTCGCATTGGTGCATTTTTCGCGGGGATTTTTTAGTATCACTGTTTTCCGGAACAATCATAACGATGCATTTTGCATATTTAACGACATGTTCTGTAACAGAACCGATTTTCTGAACCCATCCTATCCTGGTCGATTTCGTCATCACGATAATATCTGTGTCGTTTTGCCTGGCACAAGTTAAAATTGCCTCGCCGGCATGCCCAAATACGACTTCCTTTTTGAGGTCATAACCGTTTAATTGATATGCCACGGCATCCAAAGTTGATTCTAACGGAGATTTTGCTTTTTCAACTTCTTTCTCCGAATACAAATGTTCTACATCTTCCCGGACCATTAAGAGAACGATTCTTACATCATTTGGTTGATAAAGTGACTTCACCAAATCGACAGATTTCATGCTTCGCTCTGTCCCATCAATAGGAATCAAAATGTTTCTCACCATTTTTCATCTCCTCAAATAAAGAAGCTGACGATTCTGCTCCAGGCAGAAGTCATCAGCTTTAAAAGCGGTTCCGGCAATGCCGAGGGAGTACTTCATTCCCTTTGCGTTATTGTAGCATATATACAGCCTTCTTTTCAAGATTCCTTCGTATGAACCTTGACACCCCATTGGGCCAGTTGCATCAGAATAGGCATCAGATCGTCGCAGGCCTCGGTGAGTGTATATTCGACCCGCACAGGCATCTCCATATACTGCCGGCGGACGATCAGCCCGTCCTCCTCCAGTTCCTTTAATGAACTAACCAGCATGGTGTTCGTGATCCCGGCAATTTTGCGCTTCAGGGTATTATATCGCGTCGTCCCGTCCTGATGGAGCGCGCATAGTATGGACAGCTTCCACTTCCCGCCGATGATCTTCAGCGCGCTTCCCAGCGGACAGTACTCCATGCAGGGGCATTTGGTTTCGCAGGAGACGACACACTTTACATCTCTCTCAGTCATATTTTCCTTACCTGCCTATAATTTTCTGCGTACTTGAATTTAATTTCTATTATACTAATATTGTACTAGGTAGCAATTTAAGAGTAAATAGCTATCTAGTACTTTACATAAGGAGAGGATAAAATGATTATCAACGACGACATCAAAGCTGTTATTGAGGGTTCCGCCTTTGTTACGCTTGTCACAGTAGGATCAGACGGAACACCACACCCGATCATCGCCGGCAAAGGTGAGGTTTCGGGAGATCAGGTGATTTTCGGCATCTATAAGATGGAAGTCACGCAGAAGAACCTGAAAACAAACGATAAGGCATGGATTGTCGGCGCTACCAAAGAAGGCGGCCCGAAAGGTTATCGCCTTTCCGGCACAGCCCAAGCCGTCGACAAACAGCTCATCTTCACTGCACAAACAGCGGAGAAGATGCTATAAGGTGAGGGTTTAATCTTAATCTTTCCAGCTGATCAAAAAGCCACCGGGCTAATAATACCCTGTGGCTTTTTATGTATATAAATTTGCTCTTGGGTCATAGTGAGGACATATTGGTTTGTTATACTGTCGGAGAAATTTACCCCAACTATACCCCGGAAAGGTGATACAGCCGATGTTTAGAATATTGGTGGTTGAGGATAACAAAAATCTTAGAACACTCATAGCGGCCCGCCTGAAACAAGCCGGCTATCAGGCTTTTCAGGCAGTGGATGGAGAAAAAGCGCTGGCGATTCTTGACAGTGAACAAATCGATCTCATGATAACCGATATCATGATGCCGGTCATCAATGGTTATCAACTGACAGAAATGCTGCGGCAGGCTCATTATGATCTGCCGGTTCTTATGGTTACTGCCAAGGAAAGTTTTGCAGACAAGGAAAAAGGGTTCCGGGTCGGTACGGATGATTATATGGTAAAGCCCATCAATATGAATGAATTGATCCTGCGGGTGGAAGCGATTTTACGGCGTGCAAAAATTGCCAACGACCATAAACTGCAGATTGGGAATGTGGTGCTGGATTATGATACCTTAACGGTTACCGCACCTGATATGACCTATGAGCTTCCTAAAAAAGAATTTTATCTTCTGTTTAAATTGTTAAGCTATCCGAAAAAGATTTTTACCCGCCAGCAGCTCATGGATGAAATCTGGGGTATGGACTCGGAAGCCAATGACCGTACGGTGGACAGCCATATCAAGAAGCTCCGCAAGAAATTTGAAAGCCGGCCGGAATTTCAAATTATAACCATCCGCGGACTGGGCTACAAAGCGGAGAGAATGCTATGATCAAAAAAATATCCCGTTCTATCCGTGCCAAATCCACACTGATCGCTTTGGTTATTCTGTGCTTTTCCTGTGCCGCCTCCTTGGGGCTTGCTACAGGATATTACACGCTGTTTTTGAACGACGGCCGGGAATTGGCACCAGGCACGCTGATTTGTTTGCTGGCAGGGGTCGTCGTGGCTTGCTCTGTTATCGGCTTTATCCTGCTTTATTTTGCCGCTAAATTTATCTCCGATCCTCTGATTCATATGAGCACCGCAACCAAGGAGATCGCGAAGGGCAACTTTGACGTTGTCATTGAGCATAAGAGCGAAGATGAATTAGGAATACTGGCCAAAAATTTCACCCTAATGGCTGCTGAGCTAAAAACAATGGAGTACCTGCGCAAAGACTTTATGAGCAATGTCTCCCACGAATTCAAGACCCCCATAGCCTCTATTCAAGGTTTTGTGGAAATGCTCCAGGACAGAAATCTTTCCGATGAAGAATTTGATCAATATACTCAGATCATTATCGAAGAAACAAGCCGCTTAAATCGTTTGTGCTCCAATATGCTGAAAATGTCACGGCTGGACAATCAGGTGATTTATGATAAATCGGTGTCATTTTCCCTGGATGAGCATATTCGCAAGGTGGTCCTCCTGCTGGAAGAACAGTGGAGCAAAAAAAATCTTGATTTGGATATTTATCTGGAACCGATTATGTATTGGGGTGATCCGGAACTGCTGCAGCAACTCTGGATGAATTTGATTGAGAATGGGATCAAATTCTCCCCTGAGCATAGGACCATTACGATTACCGCCAAAGAACTATCGACCACCATATTGGTTAACATAGCGGATGAGGGAATCGGGATTGCCGAGGAAAACGTCAGCCGGATTTTTGAGAAATTTTATCAGGCCGACACATCACATGCCCAGGCGGGAAACGGATTGGGGCTGGCTATTGTGAAACGGATTGTAGAGCTGTGCGGCGGAACTATACAATGTGAAAGCAAACCAGGTGCCGGAACCACGTTTACTGTAATCTTGCCTAAATAAAATTCCATAGGCCATATTGAGGTCACAAACCAGATGTACAATAGCCTTACAAAAATCAAAGGAGGCCTCACTATGAAGTACACTACTCCACCTAAAGGGTTGCCCCAAAAATGTTTAAACCGCAAATCTCCTTACATGGCCGGAACCCGGATATGGTGCTCATTTTGCAAATATACCGGCGGCAATTTATGCTCACCGGTATGCAAACTTATCGGTTACAAAGATTAAATAGACAGTCTGTTCGTTCATCGTCATAATAAAAAACCGAGGCCGCAGAGTCTCGGTTCTTTATTGCCCTCTGACATCTGAAATTTTACATTCGTAACCATCAAGTCCTTTAGTATACTTTTTATTTCTTGCGTAATTTCAAGGTGATGTTTCGCTGTTCCGCCATTGCCTGCAATAAACCAACCGCAGAGGCCGCTTTTTCTTTTAAAGGAGCATCCGATCCTGTTTCAGATATAAGCTGCTCCAATACCTGTTTTATATCTTCTGCTTCCAAAAGGTTGACCGCAAGACAAAACAAACTCTTCCGCCGTCCATCATCGTAGTTGGCCAACAGTTCTTCCAACATACCGACCTTTTCGTTCAATTCCTGTCTATAGGTGTCAATCCCCCATCTTTTCGCTTTCTCCATGTCTCTGAACTGATGCAAGTGAGTGATGAAAGAATCCGCTTGGTCAGCACCCTCATATTTTGGGCAGGGAAATTGATTACACTGATAACAATATTCAAACCCCTTGCGCTGACTGCAAGATAACACCCCGCATTTAGGATGTTTGGCAAGAAAATCTTTCCCGGCACAACCGGGACATTGTGATGCTCCATTCATTTGATAACGTGGGCACAGTCCGCAATTTAATCCACAAGCTGAGAACAATGAATAGTCTCTTTGTTTATATTCCATACTTAACCTCCCCTAATTCTCTCAATTGTTATGAGGATCATTGTTTTACAAGTGAAATCTATTATAATTGGCTATAGGCCTTGCTGAAGGTAGGATCAAAAAAAATTAATCTAAGCCTCAGACAAGACAAAACATGGCATAAAAAGTCGGACCTAACTCCATGAAAATTGATAGGATATATCTACAGACAGGAGGTAACAATTGTGGGCTGGATTGAAGGTATCAGTGACGCAATCAACTATATCGAAGACAATATCACCGAAGAACTGACCATAGATAATATTGCAAAACAGGCATTTGTGTCCTCGTTTTATTTCCAAAAGGGCTTTGCCATGCTTTGCGGTTTTACGGTTGGAGAGTATATCCGGCAGCGCAGGCTCACCCTTGCCGGCAGTGAGCTTGTTTCTACTGATGGAAAAATTATTGATATTGCTTTGAAATACGGTTATGACTCACCGGATAGTTTCACGAAAGCATTCCTTCGTTTCCACGGTGTCACACCTACTGCTGTTCGAAAAGACGGAGCAATGATCAAAACTTTTGCTCCCCTAAAAATCAAATTTTCATTGGAAGGCGGTTTTATCATGGATTACAGAATTATTGAAAAAGAAGCGTTCACTATCATGGGTATATCTAAGGTGTTTAAGTATGATACTGCGGGAACAGAAATTCCGAAGTTCTGGACAGAACATTATCAAACGGGAAAAAACAAGATTGTCTGCGGAATGTACGGAGTATGTGTAGATGAGAGCATGGGCTCAGATGAGTTCGAGTATCTGATCGCGGACGATTATGCTTCCTCCAGCGAACTTCCGGATGGCTTTATTACAAAGGTTATTCCGAAACACTCCTGGGCTGTTTTTGCCTGCAAAGGCGCTATGCCCCAATCCCTGCAAAATACGAATCAAAAAATCTTCTCCGAATGGCTGCCTAATTGCAAGGATTATGAAATTGCAGCGGGGTACAATATTGAAATGTACACCAATATAGCGGATTATCCGAACGGGAACCAGGATGAAAACTATTACAGCGAAATTTGGATTCCTGTTCAGAAAAAATAAGCGTTAAGATGGAACCAAGCAATTCTCTCAAGAGGATGCATGGTTCCTCTTTTTTGTTACAATGCTTTATGTCATCCCTGCTCATATCAAATTCACCTGCTTTTCCAACGGTGACCTTATAACCACGGCGTAGCAGTTCTATAAAAACAATATTCTTAAAAATGAGGCTAATATCCTTCAATGTAGTATTTTTCATTGACAGTGAGAATCTTCTTTCCCTGCAAATCCTGTCTGCGGACACGATAGAAAAGAAAGGCATCCTCACCAGCCTTAATATAGTTCAATATTGTTTCTGGTGCAACAGTGCGTCCCTCACTTTTGAGATATTTTGAAATTGCCGTAGCAGAGAAGGTCATCCCAACATTTGCCATCATATAGGAATTGATGCACTTTTCCCAGCCGGTGACTCCCTGAATCTCATCAAAAAACAGATATACCTTAGATATATCTTCATTCGAAACGATAAAGACATACCCTAACCATAGGCTGTTGGCTATGTAAAATATAGAATTATTGAATTGGATATATGGTATCTTATAAAGTATTATTTAGATATCACGAAGAAAGATGCCATTCTTTCTTGTATTTAAACCATTAATGGCGATAGAAAGGATAAACATGATTAGTGCAAGAAATCAATTTACGGGGAAAGTTGAATCTATCCAGGAAGGTACAGTAAACTCCATCGTGACCTTAAAAACCGACAAAGGTGAAACAATTACGGCCACGATTTCCCTGGCATCAGTAAAGGACTTGGATCTTGCTCCTGGGAAAACAGCGACAGCAGTGATCAAGGCCACGGAAGTGATGATCGGCGTCGGTGAAATGCAGCTCAGCGCACGGAATCAGCTTGCAGGTGAAATTGTTAAGGTAGAAAACGGCACAGTAAATGCGATCGTGACCTTAAAAACCGACGGCGGAATGATGATTACTTCCACGATCTCTATGCTTGCCGTGAAAGAACTTGATCTTGAGCCCGGCGTCAAAGCCAAAGCGATTATTAAAGCGACTTCCGTAATGATTGCCGTTTAAGACAGAACATATTTCCGGCCATCTTAGAATCTCCTGAAACATAAAACCCCGGAGGATTCCCAAAGTAAGCTATGCTTAAGGGATCCCCGGGGTTTTATCTTGTTTATGCTTCGTGGCATATTTTGATGAAATCCTGCATGGCGCTTGTCAGAAACTTATTTTTATGATAAACAACCATCAGTTTTCGGTTGAAGTTAATCCCCTTTACTTCGATTTCCTTCAATGAACCTGAAGCAATGTATTCTTTGACCAGGTGATAAGGCAGTACGGCAATGCCTATCTTATTAATGGCCGCGTTAATCAAAGCCGTTGTACTGGTGCTTTCCCAATAGGGTTTAATTGCGAAACCGAGCTGGTTCATTAGTTGTTCAAAGAGGTTCCTGACACCCGCACCTTTCTCGCGCAGCAAGAGATTTTCATTGACGATATCTTGCCCAGTTATCGCCGTCTTGTTTAAAAGGGGATGGTCCGGGCAGGCAACAATAACGATATGATCGTTATAAAAGAAATCTCCCACTAAATCAGATTCATTTGGTACTTCTTCCACCAAGGCCAAATCCAATTCATTTTTCCTGAGTTTATCCAAAAGAATCGAGGATTTGTTTACCATAACCATGACATCTGAGTCAGGATAAAGGCTTTTGAATTGTGCGATATACTGATGGATCAAAACGACACCAACAGTATAATTGGCACCGACGACCAGCTTCTTCCGATAGGCATCCTGCTTCAGGACATCATCCAATTCATCAAATAAGTTAATAATATGGCATGCATATTGATATAATTTTTCTCCTGACGAGGTGGCATATAATTTCCGGGACAGCCGCTCGAAAAGGATTACTCTGTAAAAATTCTCCAGTTCTTTGATAGCCTGACTGACAGAAGGCTGTGTCATAAAAAGCTTAGCAGCGGCAGCCGTCATATTTCGCTCGTCATAAACTGTGATAAAAATTCTCAGATGCCGGATCGTCATTCACCTTAATCCCCTTTATCTATTAAAGTTCAAATCTCCCCATAAGCTCCTGAAGCTGTTGAGATTGATGTGCTAAACCGAAGGATAATGCGTTTCCCTATAAAGCGGCATCCCATTTATAATTAAGTAACCAAGTATAAATTAACACAACCATATTTATATCAATTCAAACCATCACATATCATTGCAATTATAATAGTTTTGATTCAGTTGTGTAAAGTTTTATTTAAGATTAAGATGTCCCAAATCCATATGCCATCCAAGTCACGGTACGCATGAGGTAGTAACCTTACTGAATATTTATTATCCAGTCGAAAGCCGTGTTGAAAATTCGCCCTTTTTAAAAATTAGGAAGCAGGCTTCGCGATTTTCCAAATTGCCGGATTTTAAGGGAAGAGACAAAAAATCCGTATTAGCTCGCTAATACGGATCTCGTTTACAATGGCGGAGGAGGTGGGATTCGCTCCGCTCGGATTCCCTCGCTATCACGCCGGGTCGGGAAAAATGCTTCCTAAGGGCGCATTTTTTATCTCCCTCCCGTTCGAATCCCACCTCTTCAACCCTCTCTATTCCAACAAAAAATCCGCATTAACTTACTAATGCGGATCTCATTTACAATGGCGGAGGAGGTGGGATTCGAACCCACGGACGGTTGCCCGTCAACTGATTTCGAGTCAGCCCCGTTATGACCACTTCGATACTCCTCCACACTATAAAGCTTAAATGACAATCACTACTTTATTCTCATTTAAGCAAATTAAACTTTACCTTAGCTTCCGAAAGAAATCCTTCAGAATCTGGGCACACTCTTCTTCCAATACCCCCGCCACCACCTCCACACGGTGGTTCCAGCGGTTCACATCCAGAACATTGGTCACAGAACCTACTGCTCCGCCTTTAAGATCAGCCGCGCCAAAGACAAGGGTTTTTAGGCGGGCCTGAACCAAACTACCGGCGCACATTGGGCAAGGTTCCAGGGTCACATAGAGAGTGGCTTCAGAAAGACGCCAAACTCCCAAGGCCTGAGTTGCCCGCTGTACAGCCAAAACTTCAGCATGGGCCGTGGGATCCTGCCTTAGCTCTTTTTCATTATGAGCCTTGGCAATGACTTCTCCCTTATGCACCACCACTGCCCCGATGGGAACTTCTCCCTGGGCAAAGGCGATTTCAGCTTCTTCAAGGGCTAAGCGCATATAGTCCTGATGATTCATAATACCTCTGTATTAATGGTGGCCCCGGGAGGACTCGAACCCCCGCAAGACAGGGTTTAGGAAACCCCCGCTCTATCCACCTGAGCTACGAGGCCAAATTTGGTTTGCACAACCACATTATTATTGTAAAAAAGTCCGTAACTCGCGTATCGAACTACGAACTTCAGAACTCCATAATGGCGGAGGGGGTGGGATTCGAACCCACGGCCCCTTGCGGAGTCACCGGTTTTCAAGACCGGCTCCTTAAACCACTCGGACACCCCTCCGTGACGTGACGAAATTTAGTATAGCATAAAATTTTTCCTCTGTAAATGTTCAAGATCTATCTAATTTTAGGGAATCGAGAAAGCACGCAGAATGATTCCTTATGTAAACTTTCTCTTCTCCATGTTTATTCTTGTAAATTTACATAAGCACTATAATACAACAACTATAATCTAATCACTATTACCTAATCACTATAAACCTTACCAGCTAATGCAACTACCCAATATACTCGACGCCCAAATAAGGCTGAAGCGCTTTAGGAACTCTCACTCTGCCGTCAGCTTCCTGATAATTTTCAAGAATGGCGGAAACCGTGCGGCCGATGGCTAAACCACTGCCATTGAGAGTATGGAGAAACTCAGGCTTGGCTTTCGGTGCCCGGCGGAAGCGAATATTGGCCCGGCGGGCCTGAAAATCTTCAAAATTGCTACAGGAAGAAATCTCCCGGTAAGTATTAAAGCTGGGCAGCCATACTTCCAGATCGTAAGTCTTGGCTGAAGTAAAGCCCAGATCCCCCGTAGATAGAGCCATCACCCGATAGGGAAGCTCAAGCTCCTGGAGAATACTCTCCGCATCCCGGGTTAAGGACTCCAGTTCCTCATAAGAATTTTCAGGAAAGGCAAACTTCACCAGTTCCACTTTATTAAATTGATGCTGCCGGATCAGACCCCGGGTATCCCGGCCTGCCGAACCTGCTTCCGCACGGAAACAAGCACTATAGGCACAGTGATGAATCGGCAATTGCTCGGCTTCCAGGATTTCTTCCCGATACATGTTGGTGACCGGGACTTCGGCAGTAGGAATTAAGAAATAATCGGTTCCCGCCACCTTAAAAGCATCTTCTTCAAACTTAGGAAGCTGCCCGGTACCAATCATAGAATTGCGATGAACCATATAAGGAGGCAGAACTTCCACATATCCTTTAGCGCTATGCCGGTCCAGCATAAAGCTGATTAAGGCTCTTTCCAGCTTAGCACCTAAACCTTTATAAAAAGTAAAGCGAGCTCCTGTAACCTTCCCTGCCCGGGCAAAATCCAGGATGTCCAGCTTTTCACCGATCTCATAATGAGCTAAGGGCTCAAAATCAAAGGAACGGGGATTCCCCCAGGCGCGAACCTGAACATTGGCCTCCTCATCAGCTCCTACAGGAACTGATTGATGAGGAATATTAGGAATCTCATAGAGCACAGCTTCCATGCTCTGCTCAATCTCACCTAATTTATCTTCGAGATTCTTAACTTTTTGTCCCACTTCCCGCATCTCTAAAATAAGCTGTTCCGCATCTTCCCCATGTTTTTTCCGGCGCCCTACCTCTTCAGAGACCGTGTTTCGCTTGGCTTTTAATGATTCCACTTCAAAAAGAAGCTTGCGGCGCTCTTCTTCTTGTTCCAGAAAATCATCCAAGCTGACATTGGAATTTCTTTTTTTAAGCGCTTCCTTAACTATTTCGGGGTTCGTGCGTACAAATTTGAGATCTAGCATCTGAAATCCTCCATATCTGACCACTTCCATTTAGATTTGTCCATTGACGATATCCAGAAAATAACGGTAAATGCGGTCATCCTCTGTTTGTCCAGGATGAAAGGCACTAGCTAACATGTTGCCTTGTCGTACAAAGACTATTTTACCATTATATTCTGCTAAAATCCCTACATTAGGGGCAATTTCCTGAATATAAGGAGCATCATTGAAGATCGCCTTCAGCGGTGTGAGTCCTAAAGCCGGAATGGTTAAATAAGCCTCCGTCCTTCCCGCCATAGGTTCCTTAGTCACCGTCAAATCCATCAGCCCCAGCCGATCATTTCCCTGACCGGGAGATTCTTTGCTCAATAAAACCATTCCGGCCGATAGCCCGAAAATAGGAAAATCCGTCATGGCTAATTCCTTAATCCTATCTCCCAGACCAGGTTGCCCAAGATTGTTCGCCTTATTTCCTGTGCCTGTCATGATTAAACCCTGAATATCGATTAAATCTTCCCTTTGCTGAACCTTAATCACTTCGCACCCTAATTGCCTCAAAAACCGGCAAGGATCATGATCGGTTCCCTCCAGAGATAATACTCCGATCCTCTCATTCATGGATAATCAGCCCCATTCTGCTCGTACTCTGTACCACAGTGGTACAGAGTACTGACTCTCTGCACAGTGAGACGGTTCCTACTTAAAACACTGGCCTTATATTATATTGAGATTATTCCTCAGATTCTATTTCTTCTAATTCTAATTCTGGTTCTTCAGTATCTTCTTTATTGTCAACGACAGCAATAGCTACCACTTTGCTTTCACCGGTTCTCATGGCCATAACTCCCTGGGCTGAACGACCTTGTTTGGAAATACCGGATACTTCCTGACGGATGATAATTCCATCTTCAGTGATGATCATCATATCGTTTTCAGGTCTCATCACCTTAAGCCCCACCAGTTTACCTGTTTTAGCATTGAGCTTGGTAGCAATGATTCCCTTGCCGCCCCGTCCCTGCACTCTATACTCAGAGAGACTGGTCCGCTTGGAGAAGCCTTGCTCTGTCATGGATAGTATTTCCACTTCTTCCTCATATATCACATCCATACTCACCACAAGGTCCCCTTTTGCCAAAGAAATCCCTTTGACTCCATGAGCGGTTCTGCCCATTTGACGTACATCAGACTCCAGGAAACGAATACATAAACCATTTTTAGTTGCTATGATGATATGCTCATCAGGCTTGGTTAAACGAACTCCGATCAGTTCATCATCACCGCTTAAACTGATGGCAATTAAGCCGTCTTTGCGAGGTGAGTCATACTCCTTCAGCAAGGTCTTCTTGACAATCCCATTCCTGGTGGCCATAAAGAGATGGAAATCCTCATTATACTTTCTGATGGATAACACAGCGGTGATCTTTTCTTCACTGGGATTAATGCTTAAGAGATTGACAAGTGCCGTTCCTTTGCCTGTACGGCCTGCTTCGGGAATTTCATGAGCTTTTAAACGATACACCTTGCCCCGGGTGGTAAAGAAGAGAATATATTGATGGGTCGAGGTGGTAAAGATCTTCTCCACGAAATCCTCTTCCCGGGTGGCCATGCCATGGACACCTTTACCCCCGCGCCGTTGGCTTTTGTAGGTATTCAGAGGCATCCTCTTGATATATCCCCTGTGGGACATGGTGATGACCACTTCTTCATCATCGATTAAATCCTCGATGTTCATATGGGTGGCATCAAAAGAAATCTCCGTACGCCGTTCATCACCGAATTTTTCTTTGACCTCTTGCAGCTCTTGCTTAATAATATTGAGCACCATTTGCTCTGAATTGAGAACTGCTTTTAAATAGGCAATGGTCTCTTGAATTTTTTGATACTGCTCTTCAATCTTCTCCCGTTCCAAGCCGGTCAGCCGTTTCAGGCGCATATCGACAATAGCCTGGGATTGCTTGTCACTAAGTCCGAAGCGAGACATTAAATTATCTTTGGCGCTCTGCTCATCAGCGGAAGTCCGGATAATACTGATCACTTCATCGATATAATCCAGGGCTATTCTCAAACCCTCTAAAATATGGGCTTCAGCTTCAGCTTTATTCAGCTCAAAGCGGGTTCTGCGCACAATTACATCTTTTTGGTGTTCAATAAAGTGATGAATAATTTGTTTAAGATTAAGAACTTTCGGCTGACCGTCCACTAAGGCTAAAATATTGACCCCGAAGCTGTCTTCCATCTGGGTATGCTTATAGAGCTGATTGAGAAGCACCTGAGGATTGATGTCCCGGCGCAGTTCCATGACAATCCGCATCCCGGTCCGATCCGATTCATCCCGGAGATCCGTAATGCCTTCGATCCTTTTCTCGCGAACCAGTTCAGCAATTTTTTCAACCAAGCGGGCCTTGTTCACCATATAAGGAATCTCAGTCACGATAATCCGCATTTTCCCGGATTTCTCCATCTCCTCAACATGGGCTTTGGCACGGATTCTAAAGCTTCCTTTACCGGTTCTATAAGCAGAGATAATCCCTTCCGTTCCCATAATGGAGGCGCCGGTAGGAAAATCAGGTCCCTTGATATAGGTCATCAGTTCTTTAATCTCGATGTCAGGATTATCGATCTGAGCAATCGTTCCCTCAATCACTTCCGTGAGATTATGGGGAGGGATATTTGTAGCCATCCCCACCGCAATTCCTGCCGAACCGTTAACCAAGAGATTGGGGAATTTAGCCGGCATCACCTTGGGCTCTTGTTCCCGCTCATCATAGTTAGGTTGAAAATTCACCGTATCCTTATCGATATCGGCCAGCATATATTGAGTGATTTTAGCCATTCTTGCTTCCGTATAACGCATAGCCGCAGCTGAATCACCGTCAACCGAGCCAAAATTGCCATGTCCGTCGATCAAGGGATAACGGGTGGAAAAATCCTGAGCCAGCCGAACTACCGCATCATAGATAGAGGAATCCCCATGAGGGTGGAATTTACCCATGCAATCCCCCACCAGACGGGCGGATTTACTGTAAGGCTTATTAGGAGTCATCCCCAATTCATGCAGGGTATAGATAATGCGGCGATGAACCGGTTTTAAACCATCCCGTACATCCGGCAAAGCCCGGCTGACGATAACACTCATGGAATAATCGATAAACGATTTTTTTAGTTCTTCCGATATTTCGATAGGGAGAATCTTTCCTCCCTGAATTTCAGTCGACATGTGCTATCCTCCCTTAGACGTCCAGATTACGGACATATTGTGCATTATCCTGGATGAATTCACGCCTTGGTTCGACCACGTCACCCATGAGAATGGTAAAGAGCTCGTCCGCTTTAATGGCATCTTCCATGGTCACCTGCAGGATCGTTCTTTTGGCCGGATCCATGGTGGTTTCCCAAAGCTGTTCCGCATTCATTTCCCCTAAACCTTTGTAACGTTGAATTTCCACTCGATCACGGCCGATTTCATCTTGTAACTTGGCTAATTCTTCATTGCTGTAGACATAATGGATATCCTTCCCCTTCTTCACTTTGAACAGAGGGGGTTGAGCAATATAGACATAATTGTTTTCAAGCAGAGGCTTCATATAGCGGAAGAAGAAGGTCAGAAGCAAAATCCGGATATGGGCGCCATCCACGTCGGCATCGGTCATGATCACTAATTTATGATAGCGGGCTTTTTCAATATCAAAATCCTCGGAAATCCCCGTACCCATGGCTGTGATCATCGCTCTGATCTCAGCATTGCCTAAAATTCGATCCAAACGGGCTTTTTCCACATTGAGAATTTTGCCACGCAGGGGAAGAATAGCCTGAAAACGGCGATCCCGGCCTTGCTTTGCCGAACCTCCCGCACTGTCGCCCTCCACGATATACATCTCACAAAGCTCTGCTTCCTTCCAGGAGCAATCAGCTAATTTCCCCGGCAAAGCACTGACTTCCAGAGCGCTTTTGCGCCGGGTTAATTCCCTGGCCTTGCGGGCTGCTTCCCGGGCCCGGGAAGCCTGAATGGATTTTTCAATGACTTTCTTGCCTATGGCGGGGGTTTCCTCAAAAAACGCCGATAAGCCTTCTCCGGTGATGGAATCCACAATCGAACGAATTTCCGAATTCCCCAATTTGGTCTTGGTTTGACCTTCGAACTGAGGTTCAGGAACTTTAACCGAGATCACAGCAGTCAAACCTTCCCGGATGTCTTCTCCCGATAGGTTGGCTTCGTTGGCTTTAAGGATATTGTTTTTCCGGGCATAATCATTAGCCACCCGGGTCAAAGCTGCTTTAAAGCCGGATTCGTGGGTGCCCCCTTCATGGGTATGAATATTATTGGCATAAGAAAAAAGATTTTCCACATAGCCGTCATTATATTGCATGGATACTTCAACCTGGACCCCATCTTTTTCTGCTTCAAAGTAAATGGGTTCAGGATGAAGGGATTCTTTGGAACGGTTGATATACTTGACAAAATCATAGATGCCGCCGGTATGATAATAAACTTCTTGTTTGTCTTCTCTGGCATCAAGCAAGGTAATCGATACCTTTTTATTCAAGAAAGAAAGTTCACGAAGACGGTGAGCTAAAGTATCAAAGAGGAACACAGTGTCCTCGAAAATTTCCGGATCGGGAGAAAAGGTAATGGTGGTTCCGGTCTGATTGGGATCCACCTGACCAATCACCTCCAGTTCTGTCTTGGTTTTACCGCGCATAAACTCCTGATGATAAATATTCCCGTCTTTCCTAACGTCCACATGGAGCCAGGTGGATAAAGCATTGACCACGCTCATTCCCACGCCATGAAGTCCCCCGGATACTTTATAAGCGCTGCCGCTGAATTTTCCTCCGGCATGGAGAACCGTTAAAGCCACTTCAACAGCCGGCTTGCCTAATTTAGGATGAATATCCACCGGAATACCCCGGCCATTATCCACCACGGAAATACTGTTATCTTTATGGATCGTGACTTCAATGGTATCGCAGTAACCGGCCAAGGCCTCGTCGATACTATTATCCACGATTTCATAGACCAAATGATGCAGACCGCGCAGACTTGTGGAACCGATATACATCCCCGGTCTTTTTCTGACCGCTTCTAAACCTTCAAGGACTTCAATCTGCCCTGCATTATAATCATTGGTTGGAATAGTTTCCTTGATTTCGGCTTTTTCTTGCAAAGCTGATCCCTCCCAAATTCCCTCTACTTATACAGCTAACCTTTTAATTATACGACCTTTCAACCCTTTATTCAAATAAAGGATTTATCCCCGGCTAACACAATCAAAGAAACCTCACTGCAGACTTAGAGAGGTTTCTTTTTGATCCTTACTATTCTTCACCGATGATCATGGAGCTGGATCGCTTTAATAAGGTGCTTGATGATATAGGGGAAAAATAATTGCCGTCGCTGGCAATAATTAAAGATTTTTCTTTACCTTTTTCGGATATGTAGTTTATTTTTTGTTTTTCTTTAATTTTATTTAAAAAATTCTCTGAAATTGAATTTCTCATCGCCGTCTCCAAATCCAGAATAGCAATGATCTTTTCCTGATTAATCAGGATATCGCCGCCTAAATGTAAAAACATAAATTAATCAATCCTCCCAATCTGCCCTTTTTCTACTTTGAGCAATAAGGATGCCCTTTGCGTCAGGGTTTCCGCACTGGTCATGGTCATAATGGTTTGTTGCAAGGATTTTGTATAGTCTAATAAATAGCTTTTCCTAAATCGATCCAATTCAGACAACACATCATCCAGCAAAAGCAAGGGATAGTCGCCTTTTTCCTGGCGAATAACTTCCAGTTCCGCTAATTTAGTACTTAAAACGATGGAGCGCTGCTGACCTTGGGAGCCATAGAGACGGGCCGAACGCTCATTAAGCTTAAAAAGAATGTCGTCCCGATGGGGCCCGATTAAAACCATCTTTCTTTCCATTTCCAAAGACATCTTTTCTGCCAAGAGCTTAGGAAATGCAGCCAAAGCTTCCTCCAGATTATTTTTCCCCAAGGCCTGATAGTCCATGGTCAGCTCTTCTTTCCCTGAAGAAATCTGCCGATAGATTTCCTGGCCTTTTTGCGAAAGCAGGCCGGTAAACTCCCAGCGATTCCTGATAATTTCCGAGCCAATCCGGAGGATTTGTTCATTCCACAGTTCAATCTGAGCAATCTGGCTTTTGTTCCCTCCCTGTCCTTGTTTCAGGAGGGCATTTTTTTGCTGAAGCACCTTGTTATAGGCATTAAGAAGCTGAATATGTTTGGAGTGATGCTGAGCAATATGTAAATCTAAAAAACGTCTCCGCTCAGCCGGCCCGCCTTTGATCATCACCAGGTCATCCGGTGAAAAAAAAACCACATTAATGGTACCGACATATTCAGATAATTTTCGACAAGGAATTTGATTGATCTTAATAATTTTTCTTTTGTCTTTATAATGGCTTTCTAAACGTAATTTTCGCCGCTGCACGATGAAATCGCCGTAGAGGTGGAATTCATTCTCTCCCCAGCGGGCCAGTTCCTGCTCCCGATGGACACGGTAGGACTTTCCAGTTAAAAGATAATAAATACCTTCCAGGATATTGGTCTTTCCTTGTCCATTTTCTCCTTGCAGGATCGTTAAACCTGGCCGAAAATCCACTTCCTGATCCTGATAATTTCGAAAAGATTTTAAATGCAGCCATTTTATTTCCATAGTAAGCAGCCGGCTTAAGAGGTCCGCACAGGCAAAGCAAGATAGAGATAGTTGGGATCATCAACGGGACGAATAATTCCCGGGCTGTAAGAACCCGACAATTCAAAAACGATCTCTTCAGAATCAATAATTTTAAGCACATCCAATAAAAATTTGGAATTAAAAGCAATCTTGACGTCATTGCCCTCTTTTTTTACTTCCATCTGCTCAGAAATCTTACCTAATTCTGAGGTCTGATCAATGGACAGTCGTTCTGTATCCACTGAAAGTTTGATAATACTGGTATGGCTCCCATCCCGGGCTAACAAAGAAGCTCTTTCTACAGAGTCTTGAAAAAGTTTCGCTGATAATAAAACCTTCGTTTGGCAGGATTGGGGGATAACTTGTTTATAATTGGGGAATTGTCCTTCAATTAAACGGGAGAGGAGATGGACAGCTCCAAACTGAAACACAATTTGCGCCTGATTAAAGCGGATGAATAAATGTTCATCCTCATCCCTGAGCAAGCGATAGATTTCCCCCAAGGTTTTGGCAGGAATAATACCCTGAAACTTGATCTGTTCAGGATTAGAAATTTCGGCAATCCGGTAAGCCAAACGATGGGTATCCGTAGCAATTAAACGTAAGTTTCCATCTTCAATCTGGAGAAGGCAGCCTGTAAACACAGGACGGCTCTCCTCAGCGGAACAAGCAAAAATAGTCTGCTTAATCATGGTTTTAAAAATGGAAACAGGTAAGTTAAAGGTTTCCGCATCAAAGAGATCCGGTAATAAAGGAAATTCCTCCGGGTCATAGCCTCTGAGGGATAAATCCGATTCATTGTAATGAATATTGATTACATCATTTTGCAGCTCCAGTTCGATCAGAACATCGGGCAGCTTGCGCACTAGATCGGAAAAAAGCCGGGAAGGAAGAACCACAACGCCTTCTTTTTCAACCTGAGCCGGAACGACGCAGCGGATGCCAATTTCTAAATCCGTCGCTTCGAAGATCAAGGATTGTCCTTCAGCTTTAATCATAATCCCTTGAAGAACAGGCAAGGTGTTTTTATTTGATACTGCTTTTTGGACAGTATTCACTCCCGTGATTAGGGAGTCCTTGGCACAATAAATTTTCATGAAAGCAGCCTCCTCAAAAAACTTATCAACAGTGGAATATTTTTAGGGGAACAATAATAAGCTATTAATTTAGTCGTATTAGTACTATAGCTTGTCTCAATGTGGATAATGCAGCTTGTCCGGCAGATGCTCAGGGTTAGGAATGAGTAAAAACATGTGAATTAATCCTTGAATTTATCCACATGTTAACAAACTCGTTTTTATATAAAATCTATCCCAAAAGGATAAACACTTTATACACATAGATAACCCCAACTAGAGGGATTGGATCATTTGAATGATTTCATTAATTTTCCTATCCAAGAGAGGATCTTTTTGGCGGTTCTCGGAGATTTTATCATAGGCATGAAGAACGGTGGTATGATCTCTTCCCCCAAATTCATCACCAATCCTGGGTAAAGAATTGTCGGTCAGTTCTCTGGATAAATACATGGCGATCTGACGTGGAAAAGCCACAGCCCGGGTTCTCTTTTTGGCCTTAAACTCACCTAAAGACAGATGATAAAAATCGGCGACGGCTTGTTGAATCATTTCAATGGTGATTTCTTTAGGAGTGCTGACCGGAATAATATCCTTAAGAGCTTCGGCTGCCGTCTCAACAGTGATCGGGTTGGAAGTTAAGGAGCCTACGGCCATCACTCGGATTAAAGCTCCTTCCAGCTCTCTGATATTGGAGTGAATTTTGTCCGCGATATAGACCATGACTTCATTGGCCACTTGCAGGTTTTCCAGCTTGGCTTTTTTTCTCAGGATAGCGATGCGCGTCTCCAAATCCGGCGCTTGGATATCTGTGATCAATCCCCATTCAAAACGGGAACGCAAGCGATCTTCAAGGGTGGGGATTTCTTTAGGAGGACGGTCGGAGGAAATAATAATTTGTTTATTGGCATCATGGAGGGCGTTAAAGGTATGGAAGAACTCCTCCTGGGTCCCTTCTTTACCGGCAAGAAATTGGATATCGTCAATCAACAAAATATCCACATTGCGGTAATGATTGCGAAATTCAATGGGATTTTGATCACGGATGGACTCAATGAGTTCATTGGTGAATTTTTCACTGGAGACATAGAGGACCCTGGTGCTGGGGGAGCGCTGAATGACAGCATTGCCGATAGCGTGCATCAGGTGAGTCTTGCCTAAGCCGACGCCGCCATAGATAAATAGTGGATTGTAAGCCAGGGCGGGAGACTCGGCTACAGCCAGAGCGGCGGCATGGGCAAAGCGGTTGCTGTTGCCAATGACAAAGGTGTCAAAGGTATACTTTGAATTGAGGGTTTTATTGTCCGCGGGTTCCGCTTTAGGACCAGAAGGAGCTTTGTTTTGATTGTCTCCTGGTTGTGATGTTTCATGCATTGAAGTGACAATAAAGCGCAAATTCATGGATTGGCCAAGGATGGATTGAACTGTGGAGCGAATGATGGGGGCATAACGGCTCTCCAGCCAATCCTTGGCAAATTCATTGGGTACGCTGACGATCAGAGTGTCCCCTTCAATATCAAGGAGGTATGTGGAACTGAGCCAGGTTTCAAAACTTGGTTTAGAAAGTTCATTTTCCAGTTTTGATAGGGTTTCTTGCCAAAGTACTTGTAGAGAACGGGGTGGCATTCAGTGGACCTCCCTTTGTCTAATGATGTAGAAAATATGACAATAAAAAAGTTATACACAAACTTATACACATTTGTGGATAACTCACTAAAATTATTGCTGTGTACAAATGATGGAAACGAGAGCATGGAAATTAAAGGCGGTGTAAAATCATAATACCAATTTTTTTTAGGGTTATCAACAGGAAGTTAGTCCTAATATAAATTTATTCACAGGTGGATAACTTTTTCAGCGGTCAAGTTATCCACAATCTAATTGTAGACTCTGCTTGACAGGGCTAAAAAACTTAGAGTATAATCTCTAGAGATGTGCAATTTTTATTTGTTTTTTCCCTTGAAGGAGGTGCAATAGCTGTATGAAGCGGACTTATCAGCCGAAGAATCGTCGTCATAAAAGAGTACATGGTTTTTTAGAGAGAATGAGCAGTACATCAGGAAGAAACGTGCTTAAACGCCGTCGTTTAAAAGGGCGGAAGAAATTATCAGCTTAAGGCCGCAATCTTGTGGCCTTTTTCAAATGAATAGGGATAGTTGCTATCTTTTCTTTCAGAAATAGGTTTATTCTGAAGTTTGTGAGTAAAACTAGGGTTAGAATGTTTTGAATTACGGAGGGGCCATGTTGCAGAGACATCTTAGATTGCGTCAAAAATCTCTTTATAGAAAGGTTTTTGCACAAGGGAAAAGTTTCTCCGGCAAATATGTAGTTATCTATGTAGCAGAGGGCCCCTCACGGTTCGGGTTTATTGCTTCCAAAAAGGTCGGCAATGCCGTCGTTCGTAATCGGGCTAAACGTTTGATGAGAGAAGTCATTCGGCTCCATCTTGCTGAGATGAAAGAAAATACCCAAATAATTTGTATTGCCCGTTCTTCAATTAAAGGAGTTTCCTATTCTCAAGTAGAAAATAGTCTTTTGAAAAGCTTATATAAAGCAAAGGTTATAAAGGACCGTTGATTGATGAAGCGTTTATTAATTGGTGTGATTAGGATTTATCAACGTTATATTTCACCTCTTAAACGACCATCCTGTCGTTTTTATCCCACATGTTCTGAATATTCTATTCAAGCGATACAAAAGTACGGGGTTGTTAAAGGCGGTTGGAAATCCCTAATCAGGATTTTAAAATGCCATCCCTTTCACCCTGGTGGTTATGATCCAGTTTAAGGAGGGTTTTTGTGAGTACATTTGTCGGATGGATGACCGAATTGCTGAAGTGGTTATATAATTTAACCGATTTGGTTGGTTTCGCCAGCTATGGCTTGGCGATTATTCTTCTCACCATTATTATTAAGACGTTGATTTACCCTCTTACCTGGAAGCAGATGAAGTCCATGCGCAAGACCATGGAGATTCAGCCTAAGCTTCAGGAAATTCAGAAAAAATATAAAAGCAACCCCGAAAAGCTCAATCAGGAAACGATGGCGCTTTATAAGCAGCATAATCTCAATCCGGCCGGGGGCTGTCTGCCTTTACTTGTTCAATTGCCGATTTTCTGGGCTTTGTATAATACTCTCTTTCATTTTGACAATTATATTGCCGATCCCAGTCAAGCGATGTTTTTATGGTTCAGCATCACCGAGAACGGCAACTTGGTTCTCGCCATCCTGGCAGGCGCTACAACCTTTTTACAGACGAAGCTTACTACAGCGTCCAATCCGGCTATGAAGGCTCAAAATAACACTGGAAAACCTGATCCTGCTCAGTCGACGCAAAAGATGATGCTTTATTTCATGCCTCTGTTTATGGCCTATATTACTTGGACCGTGCCATCAGGCCTTGGTTTGTACTTCTTTACGATGAATATTGTTTCTGTTTTTCAACAGCTTTATATTAATCGCAAACTGAATAAAGAACAGGTTGAGGTTGCATAGAGTTACAAAGGGAGGATATCCATGAGATTTGCTGAGAAAACAGGTAAAACTGTCGAAGAAGCTATTAATGCTTGTCTGAACGAATTAGGAGTTGAGCGAGACCGGGTAAGGATTGAAGTGTTGGAAGAGCCTATGAAAAAGGGACTTTTCGGGTTGCTGGGAACCACCCTTGCCAAAGTGCGCGTCAATTATGAAGATTGTCCGGGTGAGCTGGCCTGTTCGTTTCTTAAAGATGTGTGTGACTCAATGGGTGTCATTGCTGAGTTTAACTATAAACAACAAGGGCAGCATTGGCTCATTGATATTTCCGGTGAAGAACTGGGCATCTTAATCGGCCGTAGGGGAGATACTCTGGAAGCTCTTCAGTACTTATCCAATCTTGCTGTAGCTAAGCAGCTTGCCGAAAAGGTTCGTGTTATTATTGATGTGGAAGGGTATCGTCAGCGGCGGGAAGAGACCTTAGTCCGCTTAGCCAAGCGGTTATCTGATAAAGTAAAGCGTACCGGAACTCGTGTTGTCTTAGAACCTATGAATCCTCATGAAAGAAGGATTATCCATACTGCTTTGCAGGATGATGCACGGATCTCCACCTTTAGTGAAGGTGAAGAACCCAATCGTAAAGTGGTTATTTCCTTAAAACGGACAAAAGAAATTTCCTGAGGGGTAAGGCTACCCCTCTTTTTTTGTATTAGGCACTGCCTTTCATGGTATATTAGGCAGGAGCAGTTTTGGATATTGATTGAATTGGAGCGGATCCCATGGATGATACGATTATTGCTTTAGCTACGGCTGTAGGTGAAGGAAGTATACATGTTTTAAGAATAAGCGGACCTCAGGCGAAGGGGATCATTGAGCAAGCCTTTACACCTCACCACCCTCAGCGCTGGCGGGAAAAAAGCAATTTTACATTGCACTTAGGTCTTTTTCGGGCCGGGGAAAAGGTCCTGGATGAAGTGCTCATCGGCAGAATGTCAGCTCCAGGCTCTTATACAGGGGAAGATGTCTATGAGATCAATTGTCATGGCGGTCTTTATATCGCCGAGCGGATTATGAGAGAATGCGTACGTTTGGGGGCACGTCTTGCTGAAGCCGGAGAATTCACGAAGCGCGCCTTTCTTAATGGCAAGCTGGATTTAATTCAGGCTGAGGCTGTTGTGGATTTGATTTCAGCCAAAACGGACAGTTCAGCCGATCTGGCCCTTGCTCAGATGGATGGCTTGCTTTCTCAAAAAATCGTTTTGCTTAAGGATCAGGTTATGGAGACCCTGGCTTTTATTGAGGCCGGTATTGATTTTCCTGAAGATGATGTGGAAAGTTTGGATCGGGATGCCCTTCTCCAGCGCATCAGTAAGGGACTTGAGCTGGCTCGTGATTTGCTTGAAGGGAGCAAGACGGGAAGAATCCTCCGGGAAGGCATGCTGACGGTGATTGTCGGACAGCCTAATGTGGGCAAATCCAGTCTGCTTAATGCTTTGATGGGGGAAGAGAGGGCTATTGTTACAGACATACCGGGTACGACCCGGGATGAGATTCGGGAATCGGTCACTATCGGCGGTATACTTTTGCAGCTGGTGGATACGGCGGGAATTCGTGAAAGCGAGGATCTCGTTGAAAAACTGGGTATTGAGCGATCCTGGAAAGCTATGGAGAAAGCCGAACTGATTCTTCTGATCATTCAGGCCGGCCAAGAGCTTAAGGCTGAAGAGCTGAAGATTTTAAGTCAGTATGATCAAGATGTGATCGTTTTAATTAATAAAATGGACCTTATGGTCGGCCGGGAACAGGCGGAGGAAGTTCTTCAGAACTACCCCACTCAGCAAGGAGTTTGGATTCCTTTTTCGGTGAAAGAAAATTTGGGCTTTAAGCAGTTGGAGAGAGAGATTAAACATAGGGTCTATCAAGGTAAAGCAGAAAAAAGTAAAGAGCCTTTAATCTCCAATATCCGTCAAATCACGGCCTTAGAGAGAGCTGCATCAGCCTTGACAAACGGTTGGGATTCGGTTAAGAACGGCCTTCCCTGGGATATCGTATCCATTGATATCCGTCAGGCTCTTCAGGAAATTTCCCAAATGACGGGGGATAGTGTTGAAGAGTCCTTGCTGGATGATATTTTCTCACGATTTTGTATTGGAAAGTAGGAGGAACCGTGGAATATTTGGCGGGAAACTATGATGTGATTGTGGTAGGCGCCGGACATGCGGGCTGTGAAGCGGCTTTGGCTGCCGCACGTATGGGTTGCCGAACCTTGTTGATCACCCTCAGCTTAGATAATATAGCCCATATGGATTGCAACCCCTCTTTGGGAGGGCCGGCCAAAGGCCATTTAGTCAGGGAGATCGATGCTTTAGGCGGGCAAATGGGCATTACCGCCGATGAGACATCCCTGCAGGTCCGTATGTTGAATACGGGAAAAGGCCCGGCGGTTCATGCTTTGCGGATCCAGTCCGATAAGCAAGCCTATCATCTTCATATGCGCAATGCTATTTTAGGTCAGGAACATTTAGTTCTTCACCAGGCTTTGGTAGAGCGCATCAAAACCGAAGATGGGGAAGTGAGCGGTGTCGTAACGCGGACAGGAGCCTTCTATGCTGCGCCCAATGTGATTTTAACCAGTGGGACCTATTTGCGGGGACGGATCATTATCGGCGATGCTATGTATGAAGGGGGCCCTAATGGACAGCAGACAGCCATGAACCTTTCCGGTGCCTTAAAAGATCTTGGCTTGGAGCTGGGACGTTTTAAAACAGGGACACCACCGCGGATTCATCGCCGCTCTGTGGATTACACCAAGTTTACTGTCCAGCCTGGGGATCCTGTTCCCTGGCGTTATTCTTTTATGCCCACCCAAAGCATGTTTTGGGGTCGTGATGTGGACAAACAAATTCCTTGTTGGTTAGGGTATACCACACCGGAGACTCATCAGATCATCCAGGATAATATTCACCGGGCCCCCTTATACTCAGGAAAAATCGAAGGTATTGGCCCCCGCTATTGTCCTTCGATCGAAGATAAAGTTGTGCGCTTTGCCGATCGTCCTTCTCATCAAATCTTCCTCGAACCTGAGGGCTGGGATAGTGACGAACTCTATGTGGCAGGATTATCCACCAGCATGCCGGAGGAAGTACAGTATGATATTATCCATAGTGTTCCCGGGTTGGAGAAGGCCGAACTTTTGCGTCCCGGCTATGCTATAGAGTATGATTATGTGAAGCCCTATCAGCTTTCCCTGAGCCTGGAAGTGCGCAAGATTCCCGGACTTTTCACGGCAGGGCAGCTTAATGGGACCTCCGGTTATGAGGAAGCGGCGGCCCAGGGTTTATTGGCAGGAATTAATGCAGCACTGCGGGTTCAAGGGAAGGAACCTTTTATCGTCCGCCGCTCTGAAGGTTACCTGGGCGTATTGATCGATGACTTGGTCAATAAAGGGGTCAAGGAGCCTTATCGGTTGCTGACTTCCCGAGCGGAGTATCGTTTGATTCTCCGTCAGGACAATGCGGATCTGCGCTTAACTCCCCGGGGCAGAGAGATCGGTTTGGTTAAGGATGAGCGCTGGGCGGCTTTTGAAAAGAAAAAGGCAGCCATCGCTGAAATTAATGCCTTATGGCGGGGAACTACTTTTTCACCTCTTAATGAACATTTGGCAGAGGTTTTGGCAGGGGTTCATTCCGCGGCAGTTCATGGCGGCATCAGCGGCGAGGAACTGATGAGAAGACCGGAAATTACGATTAACGAAATTAAACAGCTTATGCCTCAGCTGGGGTCCTATGATGAAGAAGCGCTGCTGGAAGCGGGGATTGAAATCAAGTATGCGGGCTATATTGAAAAACAGCTTGCCGAAATTGAGCGCTTCGCTAAGATGGAAGAGCGCTTAATCCCTGAGGATATTGTTTATGATGAGATTAAGGGATTATCTACAGAGGGACGGCAAAGGCTGAAAGAGGTTGCACCTTTTAATATGGGTCAGGCTACTCGGATTACAGGAGTGACGCCGGCGGATATCTCCGTTTTATTGGTCTATCTGGAACAAAAGCGCAGAGGGGGTCAGGTTCATGCTACCTGAGCATAAAGAGCTTCTGGGCAGATTAACCCGCGAACGATTGAATATTGAACTGAGTGCGGATCAGCTTGAAAAGTTTTCTATTTATGCAGATCGATTAGTTGAATGGAATGAAAAAGTCAATTTAACAAGTATTACGGAACTCGAAGAAATAATTCTGAAACATTTTGTGGATTCACTTACTTTGGTTTCTTTAGTTCGGGGCAACAAGCTTGCCGATATTGGAACAGGGGCTGGGTTTCCCGGAATTCCTCTAAAAATTCTTTTGCCTGAACTTGAGATTTATCTGGTGGACTCTTTGGCAAAGCGCTTGGACTTTTTAGAAAGTGTTATTAAAGAATTGAAATTAGCAAAGGTCAAAACAGTACACGCCAGAGCGGAAGATTTTGCCAGGGACTCCCATTACCGGGAAACCTTTGATTGCGTTACATCCCGGGCAGTTGCCCGCCTGCCTGTGTTGCTGGAGTATGCTGTCCCTCTGCTTAAAAAAGGCGGGTACTTTTTGGCAGCAAAGGGATCCAAAGCTCAGGAGGAGGCTATGGAGTCACAAAAGGCTTTGACGGTCTTAGGGGCTGAGATCAAAGAAATTAAATTCTTTAACCTGGGAGCCGAAGCCGAGCACCGGGCCATTATCCTGGTGGAGAAAACTTCACCAACTCCCCCTGCTTATCCCCGCAAGGCTGGTACTCCAGCGAAGAAGCCCTTGCTGTAGCGATAGAATTGACTGGCAATGATTTTGCTGATGATTTTTGAGAGAAGCGCCTTTGGGCGCTCTTTTTTCTTTCAACGATCAGATTTCCATGCAGCTTAGCTGCACCACTGATGAATCGAAAATTTAGTGTGGGTCGCGTAGTTTACGAGGCATTATTTTTCAGAGCAGCAAGTATAAGCTTGTGCACTATACTTTCTAAGCATAAGGGCAACCAGGGCTCCGTTTCATTTGCGAGCCTGGTTTTCTTTATTATCTATTTTCCTTTGCTTTTCCGACGAAATCCCTAGTTTTATCGGGTGTGATTTGATACTATAGTCAATAGACGGTGAGTTATCCACTATAGTCAATTGATAATAAACTATTGACTACAGTATGTCTGAAATTCAGCCTTGCAGTGTTGAGAAGGAGGAGTCACACTTTGGCTAATATTATTGCAATTGCCAATCAAAAAGGTGGAGTAGCCAAGACGACTACAGCCGTTAATTTAAGTGCCTGCCTTGTTGAACAGGGAAAAAAGGTGCTGCTCCTAGATCTGGATCCCCAAGGAAATGCGACAAGCGGTTGTGGTGTAATTAAAAGTAAGTTGAAGAATAGTATTTATGATGTACTTATTAACGAAGTGCCCATCGACAGAATTATAAAACAGACAGAGTTAACTGGACTATTTATTGCACCCGCTCAAATCGAACTTGCCGGTGCTGAGATTGAGCTGGTTGGACTGGAGCAAAGAGAAGGCAAACTTGCTTCAGCTCTCATGAACATTAAGGATGACTATGATTTTATTATTATTGATTGTCCTCCCTCTCTGGGTTTGCTTACTCTCAATGCTTTAACTGCCGCAACGGATGTCCTTATTCCCGTTCAGTGTGAGTATTATGCTCTGGAAGGCCTTAGTTTGTTGATGGATACGATTCAAAGGGTAAAAGGACGCTTAAATCCTCGTTTAAATATCTTGGGTGCGCTGCTGACTATGTTTGATGCCCGGACCAATTTAGGTATCCAAGTGGTTGATGAAGTTAAAAAGTACTTTAAAAGTAAAGTGTTCTCGACTATTGTACCGAGGAATGTGCGGCTAGGAGAAGCTCCAAGCCATGGCAAACCAATTGTCCTGTATGATGATCGTTCACGGGGCGCAG